>JBJEPP010000071.1:0-33227 GCA_051881295.1 Acutalibacteraceae bacterium
ACTGTGCTTGCACCGAAATTTTTCACTTTTAATTTTTAATTTTTCATTCGGCTTGCGATAGCATTCACTTGTTCACTCGTTCACTGCTGTTAGCTGTGTTCAAAATCCACACTCAATAATATACTCAACAACTGCGCCGAACATCGGGTGCGAGTGAGAGGCTTCGCCGCCCCAATTCTCCCACAAGGTAGTGGCACCGTGTTTTTTCATATTATAGAATGTATGCTCTTTTTCGCTTGTTAAAAGTTTAAACGCCAAATCCTTATGACCGTTTCGGCACAAAACTCTTATAAGTATATCCGTACCGAAAATACCGCAGTCGAACTGACCCATTTTTTCGTATTTTTCTACAATCAGTTCAAGGGTTTTATCACTTCCGAAGCCTAAATCGCAGCCATAAGCGTCTGCACTTTGAACAGAGCCGCAAAAAGCACCTGTTTCTTCATTATAAAATTCCTCTAAAAATGCTTTTTTAACTTTTTCGTAACGGATTCCGAGTTCTTGACTTTCTTCACCCAAAACCTCTGAAACTTCTATAGTCATTTTAAGGGTTTTAAGGTAAAAATATGTGTTAACAAATTCCTCGGGTATTTTAGTTTCAACCTCTTTGGGCCAACACCAGTCTCCCAAACACCAACCGGCAGTCTCTTCACGGACTACTAAACCGTTTTCGCTGTGAGCTTCCATATAATCAAGGTAATTAACCATATTATGGTAGTACTCTCTTAAAATTTCTTTATCTCCGTAGTGCTTGTAAAAAGCATAAGGGACAATTACCATTGCGCCGCCCCATCCGCCGGGGCCGCCCCCTCCGCCGTAAAACGGAGCGGTATGCTGAACGTGACCGTTGTAAATATCCTGACAGTCGGCTATATCTCTTATCCATTTGCGATACATTTTTTCAGCGTCAAAAACAGTCATAACAGCGTTCGCCGTAAGCTGACCGTCTCCTGTATAACCCAGCCTTTCACGGTGCGGGCAGTCGGAGGGAATACAGCCGTGAATATTGTTTAATTGGGTACGCACGTACGCGTCATACAACCATTGGATTGTTTCGTTCGGTGATTTGTACGGTGCTTTTTCTTTAATATCGGTGTGAACTACTCTGAACTCTTTAAAATTTACTCTGCCCGTGATTTCAAGGTATCTGCCGGCGCGCCATGCGAAATACGGGTGATATTCCACACCTTTCACACCGTCATATATAAATGTATCCTTTTGAATACGGTGCGCCCAGCCTGCAGAATCAAAATTAAGTCCGCCGTCCGGGTAAAGCTCCTCAGCATAACGGATAGCGCATCTTTCATCTTCTCTTGCATTTTCAATAAACTCAATAACCGGGTAACCCGAAACATTTTCGCCTAAATCGTAAATGGCAATATCGCCCATTTTAAAAATCTTTTCGGGAGCAATTTTTCTTATAACCTTATCCTTCGGAAAATCTGCCTCACTTAAAACCGCAAGGGGTTTTTCGGTAACCTGCGCATTTTTCCAAACACCCGCAGTGTGAGTATTTGTAAAATCATATCCGCCTACTCTGTAATCATGGTCTTCGCCGTAGTAAAGTGACGCTCGCTGAATGAAAGAGTTTTTATAAAGGACTTTTTCATCGCTTTGAGAAAGAATTTTTCTGCCCGAAACAAGACTGTAACATAGTTTTATATTACCGTAAGGTACAACATCCTCGTTTCGGCATTCGTGTTGAGCAAACCAACCGCCGCCAATATGAAAAACAATAGTATTTTCGCCCTTAACCAAGAATTCTGATACATCAATTTTCTCGTATAAAATCCTGTAGGTCATAGTGTCGTAAATAGGGTAGCACATTTGCTTTGTATCACGGGCTGCATAGTTAGTCCACGCAGGCGAAAGCATATCATCGCTTATTTTTTTGCCGTTAATATAAACATCGCAGTAACCGAGACCCGTTACATAAAGTGTAGCGTTTTCGGTGTTATCTGCGGTAAATGTGTTTTTCGCAATAACAGCCTCTTTGTTGGAGTCAAACTCAAGCCATTTTGCAGAGCCGAAAACAAAGCTTTCTTCACATTTTATGTATCTACCGTTATCTTTTTTATAAGATACACCCGAATGCGCCAAACCGCACTTGTGAAAAAATTCCAAAACATCTGTTTTACATTCGGCTGTAACGCCTTTTGCGCCTTTGCTTTTACACTCTGCTTTTAACTTTTCTACCAATTCTTTTGCAACATTATTACGGCGAAAATGCGGTAATACGCCTAATCCGTATATCTCGTAAAAACCGTCGCTGTCGGGCGCGGCACTGCCGACTGCAACAGGCACAGCGCCTGCTGTTTTATCATTTAAAACATATAAAATATGAATTGAAGCCTCATTATCGCGCAAGAACTCCTCGCCATGAAAAATTTCATGACGAAGAGCTCTTACATTTTCAAATAATTCACTTTTACCGTTTACAGTTATATATTCAGTAACCATAATTTATTTTTCCTTTTTGCTCGGAGCGATTACAACATTAAATGAAAGCTCTTTACTTGAATCAATTGAATATTCAGGTAAAGTCCACGGACCGCAAGAGCCTGTACCTATACCCCTTGTTAATCCGTTGATTGTAACAAATGTTGTTTTTTGGTCGTAAATATCTTCTCTGTGATTTGCCTTTTGTAAAAGCTCCTGAGTGTAGTTATGAACACTGAAGTCAAAGCGTTTGTCAGAGTAGATTAAAATTTCTTCACCCTTATCGCTTAAAAGCTTTAAGTATGAAACATCAGAATGGTTGAAATTATCCTGAGGACGAATATATGCTTCGTGCTCCTCTGCAACCTCTGCTCTGTAAAGACCTATCGGTGCATGAGCATTAAAGTCGTTGTAATTCTCAAGCTCGCCTCTGCCGAAGTACTCAATAGTTGAGAATTTTTTATCTGCTTCAAAGGTAAGACCCAAAGCAGGAATATCGTCTATATGCTCTTTACTGCCCTCGCACGGAGCAACATCTACTTCAATATCAATAACGCCGTTTGCGCCTATAATATAAAGCACATTAGCATTGAAAAGAACATCTTCTTTACCGTATACGCTTAAATATTCGCTGACAGACGCTACACCCGACTTAACCTCTGCGCTTAAATCTTCAAGAACGATTTTAGGGCTTGAGATGTTGTGTCTGTTGTAGTGGTCAATTTTAGGCCTGTCGTTATCCGTAAATGCTCTTGAAATGTTCAAAAGGAAGCCTTTGTGTGAAACAGGTTCTTTATTTAAAACAGAAACGCCGTTTGCTTTGTAGGTGAGCATTTCGCCTGTTTCTTCGCAGAATTCTACGGAGCCGTTATCAAATTTTACCGTAATTTTTTCGCCGTCCGATGAAACAGAAACCTTGCCCATTTCAAGATTAGGCTGAATAAACGGAGCCTCTGAAAGAGTTAATTGCTCTGTGGCAACCTCAAAATCACCTTTAAGGTATGTTATGTTAAGGTAAGTGTTTTTACTGTAATCTACCTTTGGCAAATCAAGCTTGTATGTTGCGTCTTTTTCAGGTGCAATATTGGTGGGGAATGTACCGCAGTTTTTAACCTCGCCGTTTTCCTGAAGCTCCCAATAAACTTCTATTCCGTCAGAGCTTAAAAATCTGTTTGTATTCACAATAGTCAATTTATTGCCTGAAAGCTTGCGGACGCGAAGCGGTCTGTAACAGGTTTTCATTTCTATAGCGCCCGTATGAGGCGTTCTGTCAGGATAGAAAAGTCCGTCAACACAGAAGTTGCCGTCGTGAAGCTTTTCGCCGTGATCACCGCCGTATGTGTATTGGTATTTGTATTTATCACTTCCGTCATGAAGAACTGCGTGGTCTGCCCACTCCCAAATACAACCGCCCATAAAAATATCGTTTGAGAAGAAAATCTGCATATATTCTTCGAGAGCGCCCGGTCCTACACCCATTGCGTGAGCATATTCGCAAAGGAAGAACGGTACTTCTTTATATGATTTTCCGCGAGTGCCGTTGCCTATCTTTTTCATATCGTCCTGATGTGTATACATTTCAGAATAAACATCATAGTGCTGACGCTTTGTATGCGAAACGGATTCATAATGAACAGGTATTTTAGTGCCGAATTCTTTAAGTATTTTGTAGCATTTATCCTGGCATTTGTAGCCCTCTGCCTCGTTACCTAAGCTCCACATTGTAATACATGTGTGACTTCTGTCGCGGTAGTACATTCTGCGAACCCTGTCCATATAGCGGGGAGCCCATTTTAAATCGTTTGAAATAGCGGTAGGGTCACAACCGAGACTGTAAAGACCGTGTGTTTCAATGTCTGCTTCGTCAACAACATAAAGACCGTAATGGTCACACAAATCAAGGAGCATCGGGTCAGGCGGATAGTGGCTTGTACGCACTGCGTTAACATTATATTCTTTCATTAACCGAATATCTTTTTCGTAGTCTGCAAAGTTGATAGCGTAACCCTTTGTTTCGTGTGTATCGTGGTGGTTAACACCTTTAAATTTAATCTTTTTGCCGTTGAAGTAGAATACCGCGTCTTTAATTTCAATATTTTTAAAGCCTATATACTGACGGATAGTCATAACTTCACTTTTACCGCTGTAAAGGGTAATGTAAAGCTCGTAAAGTCGGGGAATCTCTGCACTCCACTCTTCTACCTGAAGATTTTTAAGAGTTATACTGCTGTCTTTAGAACCGTCTGCAGAATCTTCTGCAACTAATGTTTTGCCGTCATACAGAGAAGCTTTAACGGAGGTATTTTTAGTAACGCCTTTAATCTGTGCGTTAACATTTAAAGTATATTTTTTACCTTTCTTAACAGGGATAGCCTGAAAATCGTTGATATATGATTTATTGTATGAATAAAGAAGAACATCACGGAAAATTCCGTTTTCACGGAACATATCCTGAGCCTCTAAATAAGAGCCCGAACACCATTTATAAACTACTGCCAAAAGCTCGTTTTCACCCTCTTTTAAATAATCGGTAATATCGAACTCGTAAGGGTTGTGAGAACCCTCGCCGTAGCCTACAAAAATGCCGTTTACATAAAGGTTAAGACAAGACGCAACCCCTAAAAAGTTTATAATGTAAGCGTCTTTCTTTTTATCAATATTGATAAACTTTCTGTATACGCCGCAAGGAAAATCTTCAGGAAGCTCAGGCGGCTTTACACCCTGCTTTTCGGGCAGACCTAAAGCAATAGGGTCAAAACCGTAAGGGCAGTTAATGTATGCAGGCTCTTCGTAGCCTGTTCTTTGCCATGTAGACGGAATATTAACTGTGTCGAACTTAATTCTTGATGTATCAAGAGTATCGGGAAGCTTTGAGAATTTTTTATAATACTTAAACTCCCATTCGCCCGAAAGAACTTCTACAACATCGCTGTTATACCTTTCTGTTTTATAATCGGCACACTTTGCGTCTTTGAGCTTAGTATGCGGAATAGCATAAGCACGGGGAAAAAGTCTCCCTGCTTCAACAGTTTTGAAATTAATATGATTTTGCTTATCAATAATATACTTCATTCTTCTACCTCCAAAGAGTTATATACACGCATTGTTATTTTATCATAGCAAAAAATCTATTTCAATAAATTTAAAAATATTTCAAAAAAACTCGCTTTTGCATAAATATTGTGTTACAATATTGTATAAAAATTACATTTTGGAGCAAACAATGAGTTTTGAAGAACTTGAATCAGTAACCGGCATTGTTGAAGAAATAACTTTTCAGAACGAAGCCAACGGCTTTACCGTTACGGAAATATCAAGCGGTGACGATTATTTTATTGCTGTGGGTGTAATGCCCGGACTTACCGCAGGCGAAACAGTAACATTGCAGGGTAATTTTACAATACATTCTTCATTCGGCAGGCAGTTTAAGGTGTCTGCCTATACTCGTTGTATGCCTGAAACCACCGAGCAGATTTATAAGTATTTAGCCTCCGGAGTTATTTACGGCATAGGTCCTAAAAAAGCAATGAGCATTGTTGAAAAATTCGGTGCCGATACATTAGACATTCTCGATAAAGAGCCTGAAAAACTTTCTGCCGTTAAAGGTATTTCTGAAGAACAGGCGCGAAAAATCGGCGTTGAGTTTAAAAAGCAACACGCAATGCGTACCGTTATGTTAGGTCTTGAAAAATACGGACTCTCTCCTTCGGAATGTGTACGCATATTCCAGAAGGTCGGAATTAACGCAGTTGATAAAATAGAAGAAAATCCGTACATTCTGTGCGGACTCGGTATCGGTATTTCTTTTGAAAAGGCAGAAGCTATCGAAGAAAAACTGCCTAAACCGCCGAAACCCGATTACAGAAATAACGAGGGTATACTCCATGTGGTCCGTTATAATATGAATAACCGGGGACACACTTGTATACCCCGTGAAAAGCTTTTAAAGCCTTGTGCCGATTTGCTGGGTATTACAGAGGACGAGGTTGATATTGCAATAGACGGGCTCGTGTCCTCCGCCCGGCTTAAAGCCTGTGAAATAGACAATAAAGAGTTTATATTTTTACCGTCTGCCTACCTTGCCGAAACAAAGATTGCGGAAAGAGTAAATGTTATAGCGAATTTTCCGCCTGCTCCTGCGCCGAGCCTTGCGGATTGGATAGACAATATTGAAGAAAAGCACAACATTAAGTTTGAAGAGCAACAAAGAGTTGCCATTTCTACTGCCGCAAAAAAAGGTCTTTTAGTTTTAACCGGCGGACCGGGTACAGGTAAAACTACAACCATAAAGGGAATATTAGAGGTCTTTGAAAAGCAAAAATTAAACATAGCCCTTGCCGCACCTACCGGAAGAGCCGCAAAGAGAATGAGCGAGGTTACAGGGTATGAAGCAAAGACTATTCACAGACTTTTAGAGGTTGAATGGGATGAAGAGGACAAACAGACCTTCAGGCGAAATATTGAAAACCCCTTAGACTGCAACGCTCTTATATTAGATGAGCTTTCTATGATAGATATTCACCTTTTCGCATGTCTTTTAGACGCGCTCCCCCTTGGCTGCAGGCTTATATTGGTGGGCGACTCCGACCAATTACCGCCCGTTGGCGCAGGCAATGTTTTGCAGGATTTAATATCCTCTGAAATACTGCCGGTTGTTTGCTTAACACAAGTATTCAGGCAGGCTTTAGAAAGTCAGATTGTAACTAACGCCCACAAAATTGTAGCAGGTATTGAGCCTGACCTGAAAAATAATCAAAAGGATTTCTTCCACCTTGAAAGACCTAATCCCGTAACTACTGCCGAAACCGTTGTTTCACTTTGTGCGGACCGCTTGCCGAAGGCTTACGGTTGGAACGGCTTTTCGGATATTCAGGTAATCTGCCCGTCTAAAAAAGGTGAAGTAGGTACTAAAAATCTTAATAAGCTTTTACAAAATGTACTTAACCCAAAAGATAAAAATAAAAATGAAATAATTCTTATGGGTCAGATTTTTCGCACCGGCGACAAGGTTATGCAGGTAAAAAACAACTACAATGTAGAATGGGAAAGTGAAGACGAAAAAGGTGTGGGCATATTCAACGGCGATATAGGCATATTAAAGGAAATCAACGCTAACGCCAATACTGCAACGGTAGATTTTGACGGCAGAATCGCCACAATACCCGGTGAAAATTTAGGGGAACTTGACTTAGCCTATGCTATTACTGTTCACAAAAGCCAAGGCTCCGAATTCAAGGCAGTTATTTTACCTATTTCAAATGTTGTGCCTAACCTTTCATACAGAAATCTTTTATACACGGCAGTAACCCGTGCTAAAGAAATGCTGGTTTCTGTAGGCTCAGGTGAAGAAATTATAAAAATGACTATGAATGACAAAAAAGCCAAAAGGTATTCGGCGCTGGGGTACTTTCTTTCTCAGAACGCGTGAAATCAGCCAGCAACATTGAAATCTGACAGTTTGCTTCGCGTTGGATAAGATATGACTGCTTCGCGTTTTGTTTGGTAGATAACAGACAGCGCTTCGCTGACAGTAAAAAATGACAAAACCGATAGTTGCTTCGGTTTAATTGAATAGCCGAAAACAGTCGAATGTGCCAAAGATTTATTTAATAGGCATATACGGTTCGACTGTTTTCGGCTATAACTGTCAGCTTTGCGTGCTGTCGGTTTCGGTTTTTTTCTTGGTTATTGCAACCGTAAGGCACATAACCTCTTCGGCTCCTGCTATTAAAAGGGCTTTAGTGCACTCGTTAAGCGTTGCACCGGTGGTTTTAACATCGTCAATTAAAAGTATCCGTTTGCCGACTGCGTCAATATTTTCTTTAACATCAACAGCACCGAAAATGTTACCTGTTCTTTCACTCAGATTTAATTTATGCTGAGTATCTGTACAGATTGTTTTAACCAATAAATCTTCGCAAGGCAGATTTTTTATTTTACAAAATTCTTTTGCCAAAAGCTCCGATTGATTGTACCCGCGCTGATTTCTCGATTTTTTATGCATCGGAACAAATGTGCAAACATCAAAATCAAAGCCTGCATACAAAGTATCAAAACAAACCGCCATATCTTCGGCAAATGTCTTGGCAAACCAAGGCTTATCTAAAAATTTGAATTGGCGTATGGCTTCTTTGATAACACCTTCGTAGTAAAAGGGTGCTATTGCAGAACGGTAATACACAAATCGGTTGTTCCTGCAGTTACAAATTTCTTTTTCGCAACCGCATTTTAAACATATTTCACCTGTAATTCTGCTAAGCCCGTTTTCACAGTTCTCGCAAACTTCATTCCGAACATCTATAACAGCAGAGCAGTATTTGCAACGCTTAGTGAACAATACGCTTTTAAAATGTTCATACAAATCGTGTGTTTTCATAGTGATTTAACAATATTTATCTAAAGCGGTTTTAGTGGATTTTATTACATCGGTAATAATACTGAGTTGCTGTGTTGAGCAACTGTCAAGAATTGTTGCTATCTTTTCATTTACAGCACCGCGGCTCGTTTTAGAAAATAAAAGCTCGTCCGTTTGAACATCTAACACTTCCGCAAGCGATACCAATACAGGCAAACTGAGTTTTGTGTTGCCTGTTTCAATATGGCTCATGTGAGTTACGGATATTCCGACCTTTTCCGCCAAATTTTCTTGTGAAAGATTATGAGATTTACGGAATTTCCGTATTCTTTGACCTATTTCATAATAGTCCATAACAATTCCTGCCTTTACAGTTAATTTATTTTTGAATTATAAGGGCAATATTCTTTTAGTAAAATAAATTGTATAGGCTAAATTATACCTATATAGTGCAACTACAGTCGAAAAATGTTTAAATTTAAGACGGCTGTAAATAATAAAACAACAGAGAGTGAAATAAACAACTCTCTGTTGCTTCATTCTCAGAAGATATTTATAACTAAGCTGTCGGTTGTTAGCTGAACACGCTGTTAATTCATTTTATTCCGTAAAAGTGAATAACATTCATATCCTCTTCCATTTCAAGTCCGTGAGAACCGCAGCCGCCGTCTATATCGTGGCAGCCGTGGTCAGGCATAAAGCCGTAGAAAACATTGTGGTCTGTCCATTTCTCGTTAATTGTATCAACTAATGTTTTATAGAACTCCACATTCTGCTTAAGAGCCTCAAAGGATTCTTCTGCCTCTGTGCCCTCTCTGTGCATAGTACCGTCATAGTTACCGTTGTAAATCACTATTAAATCATAAATATCACGGTCAATAATTTCCAAAGCCTTTTCGTTTACTTCTTCGAGAGTGTCATAAATAAAATAGTCCATTTTTCTTTCCAAAAAGATTTTAGAAATGCTGTCGCCCTCGGTTGAAACAATAGCGCATTTTTTGCCCTGTTTAATAAGACAGTCAAAAAGTGTTTCGTGCTTCAATACAGGTTTTTCGTATTTTCTTATGCCGTGGACCTCAGGCTGAACGCCTGTATACATAGAGCCAAAGCAAACAGGCGTAACGCTTGGCATTACAGAATACATTGGCAACGCAACATCTGAACAGAGTATTGCGTCTGTAAATTTTTCGGTGTGCTTTTGGTAAAGCCAAAGTGCTACTGCGTCAGGGTTATAAAGAACTGCTCTGTCGCAGTTTTTACGGCCTAACTTTTTATCTTTAAGAGCCTTTAAAACAGGGTTAACGCTTTCACTGCTTTCTGAAAGCTCTAAACCCATTGCGTAAAGAACGGTGTTTTTTACGCTTGAAATACAAATCGAATCAAATAAATCTGCCATAACATTATCCCTTATAACATTGTTCTTCTGAGTTCTTCGCCCGATTTTGCCGAAAGGTATGCAGGCGGAATATCAAATAGAGTTTTGCAACCGCTCATACCCTCTTTTGCCATTCTGTAAGCGGCACGGGCAACGCAAACTATTACAGATGCAGTAAACTCAGGATTAGAGTCAAGCTTTAAGCTGTATTCAATAACATGGGTGTTTTCTGAATTTTTACCTGTTTTGCCGCTTCTTATTACAAAACCGCCGTGAGGAATACCTTTGTGGTCTCTGTCTAACTCCTCTTGAGAAATAAAGTGAACCGTTGTGTCGTATTCGTCAAAATAGTTTTTCATAGTAACTATTTCGTTCTCTATTCTTTTAAGGTCCGCACCCTCTTCTGCTACTACAAAACATTCTCTTGTATGCTTTTGCCTTGTAGTAAGCCGGGGCTGACTGCCGGAACGAACAGCCTCAAGCGCCTCCGGAACGGGAATTGTATATTGACGGGCGTCTAAAACACCCTCAATTCTGCGGACAGCGTCTGAGTGACCTTGAGAAACGCCCTTACCCCAGAATGTATAATCTGCGCCGTCAGGTAAGAAGCAGTTGCTGTAAAGTCTGTTAAGAGAGAACATACCCGGGTCCCAGCCAACAGAAATAACGCCTACTTTACCGCTCTCTTTACAAGCATTATCTACATTTTCAAAATGAGCGGGAATATTTTTGTGTGTATCAAAGCTATCTACTACATTGAAATACTTTGCCATTTCAGGTGTTTGCTCAGGTAAATCAGTAGCACTACCGCCGCACATAACAAGCACATCAACTTCGTCTTTGTGCTCTAAAATATCGTCTGTTTTGTAAACCTTTGCACCTGAAATTGTTGAAATTGCGCTTGGGTCACGCCTCGTGAAAACACAGGTAACTTCCATATCGCTGTTTTGTTTTACGGCGCATTCAACACCTTTTGCAATGTTTCCGTAGCCGTAAAGACCTATTTTTATCATAAAATCACTCCCGATACACAGACTGCCCGTAAAGCGCTGTAAACACTTTTGGTAGCTATGTAAAAATTATTTTTTTATTTTATACCTATATTTTTTTGCAGTCAATACTTTTTCTTATATTTATTAAAGCAATTGCAACAATTTTTTGTAATGGCTTTACCCCATTATTTTGTAATTTTCAGTACTACAGTAAAAAACTTTGTTAAAAAATAAACAATTTTTTTACAAAAAAATGAGCATAAACAGTCAAATCTACAAATTTTTTGTTTTAAGCTAAAAACCGGCAAAAGGCTGTTGATTTTACATAGTTGCAAATATATAATTTAATTGGAGGAGTAGGTATAGCTTAACTGTAGGTTTAACCTGCTTCATTCGTGCAAATCAACGATTATTCAACTTTCGGTGATTGTTATAGGAGAAGAACATTTATGAAAAGAAGAAACGCATTTATCGCACTGACACTTTCTTTTGCATTGCTTATATCAACATTTTCAATCGGAATAGTCAATGCTTCAACTACCGAAACAAAATATTCGGTAAAGCATCTTCAAAACGGCAGTTTTGAAGAAAATATTGATAACTATACTTTCAAAAACACATACACTCAACCGAATAAATCAATTGTTCCGTATTGGGACACCACTGCATACGGCGGTGTTTTTGAATTTTTCCAGACTAACGGCAGCTACCATTTTAATGTTACAAAGAAAAAATATCCGAGTAATCCTGAATATACTCTTGTTTCGGACGGTGAAATTGCCGCTGAGCTTAACGCAGACGAAGAAAGCTCGATTTATCAAAGAATAAAAACTGTTTCCGGTTCAACTTACACTTGGGGACTTGACCACAGAGGAAGAGACAGAACCGACCGTATGGTGCTTATTATCGGTCCGGAGCAACCCGTTGACCCCGCAAAGAATGCAAAAGCGGGTCAGGATCAGTTTATAAGAATTACCAAATGGCTTAAAACACAGTATGCTGTGGAGTACCCCGAAATCGGATGTTCAAAAAAATATACTGTTTATTCAAAGCCTTTTGCGGCAAACGGCAAGTTTTTGAACGAATCCTCTGACGAAGACCTTAACATTTCACTTGTAGAAACAAGCGAAATCAATCAGGAATGGAGCCTTTGGGTTATTTCATCTCCTTATTGCAACACGGCAGCGGAGGGCACAATAAACGGTTGGTCCCGTTACGGTACAAATGCAACCGATGATTTTGAAGATATTATGAAAGGTGCAACATCATCTCTCGGTTACGACTGCACATATACCGTACCAAAAGGACAGACTAACACCCTTTTCGCTTTCTGCTCTTATTCCTCCGGCCGTGAAACAATGGACGATCCTACATACGGCAACCTTCTTGACGGCATCAATTTTGACCTTTATCAGCCAATGACAACATCAAGCACCGCAGGCGGTATCGGCGGCGTCAATGTAGAAAATCAGGATTTGTCACAGGTTACAGTTAAAAGTGACATTGTAAGCGGTGATGCTCTTAATTCCGTTGTTCTTGACGGTCAGTACTGCAATCTTTATACTGCCGTTTACAACGATGATAAACTTAAAGACTGCGTATTTGCAGGCGCTTATGTTACAATCAACAATGATGACGGAACATCTGTTACAAAGTTTATTAAACCCTATGAGGGAGATACGAGTTCTTTAACCGAAGAAGAAATTGATGAGCTTGCAAAATCCTATTTTATAAGAAAAGATATAACCGACTCGGAAACCGGCAGAGAATGGCAATACTACTATAGGTTTCAGGTTTACTCCCCCATTTCAATCAGTCTTATTTACACTAAGGCGCCGTTTGTTCTGTATGATTCAAACGGAGGAGCTGAGTATTATTTCTCACCCGACAATGTAGACGGCGGTAATCTTGTAGGCTTCGGCGACCATTTTCAGAAAGTCTTTTTAAGAGAAAACGAATCCGGCGAAAAAGAGTATCTTGATACATCGGCTTACTATTACAACTATACCTGTGATTTCGATGAAGATGATAATATTGTTTATGATAGCGTAGTTCCCGGTAAATATATCTCCCACGCCGCACTTCCCAACTCCGCTTGGGAGACAGACGAAGACGGCTTAAGTCCGCATAAATTCTGCGGTTGGAGCGTTATAGGCGATGACGGCAAGCAGGTTATCCTTGACGGTGAACACACCATCACATATAACCCTAACGACGGTAACGGCGGTATGATTTCATTTACCGACTCAACCAATACTATTGACGATATTCAGCTTGACGCTTCTCACGGTGTTACGCTCACCGCCCTTTGGAAATTCGTTCACAGGGCACAGGCTCAAACATACGACGAGGATACAGGCATTTTCGAGAACTCCGCAGAAGGCGGCACAATCGAAGAAACATTGATTCCCGATGACCTCAGAGACTCCGATGTTAAAGAGTATCTGCAAACTGTTAACGGCGTTGACAGAGTTGAATGTATAGACGCGGCAGGTAACGCAGGCGACAAGATTATGTTCAGGGCAAAGCCCGACTATGACAATCAGTATATGTTCCTCGGTTGGTATTACAGAGAAAAACAGCCTGACGGATCATACGAAGAAGTGCTCAGAAGCACCTCATCATCAATAGCGGTTACTATTGAAGAGGGTAAGCTCAACACATACTACGCCCGATTCCAAAAAATTACAGCGCCTGTTGTTTTCTATTACAGCCCCACCGGCGCAACCTCGGATTATGCTTATTACGAGGCAGATTCAACCAACACATACGGAAAGTATTTTCAGAATGTTACAGTGGGCAAAAAGCCCGTAAAGCCTACAGACGATTCGATGTCGGTAACAACCTGGTACACTTCTCCCACAGAGAGAAGCGCGGAATATATATTCAATTTCAATGAAGACAGAATTTATGACGTTACCGAACTGTATGCAGGTCCTGTGCACGCTTTTAATTACTATAACTTCTTCCGTTTCAGAGAGCCGTGGTCAATCTCCGTGTTCGGAACTTTGAAATTTAACGGACAGTATATTGATTTGTTGAATGACGCCAATGTTACAGACTATAATGTTTATGTTCTAAAAGGCAAGGTAGGCGATACCGCACCTACCGCAGCCGATATAAAGAGCAATTCCAAAACCTTAAAAGTAGGCAAAAGCGTAAACAGTGATAAAATTATCAGAAATTCAACAACAGGCACCGGCCAGACCTTTAACAGAATCGGCATACTTTATAACGATTTCGGTATATACAATATGAAAGCACCCGTTTGGGTTGTATTTGATTACACATATAACGGTATTAAATATACAAGTACCGTTAAAGACAGATGCTTATACAACGATATAAACGTCTATATGAACGATAACAATAAAATCTATACAACCTACCCTGCCGCCGATCAGGAGCAGCATCGCAATTTGCAGACCGCTCTTCTCAACAATATCAAAAATATGTACGATGCCGTTGCCTCTCTTAACATTACGGAAGCGACAAGTTACAGACCCGGAGCGGATGTTACGGGTATGACATACGACAGTGCAAATGATAATATTTATACTTTCTCGTCCACAACCGCAATAAGGAATATTGAACCTTGGGGATTCAAATATACATTCTCCGTAGATAATAACTCCATTACGGATTTCGCAGATTACGGTGCGATTGTACTTTCCGATAAAGATTCGTTAATTGATAAAGAATCAGTAACCGTTAACGATTTGTTAAACGATAAAGCACAGATGTTCTCAATGTCAAACGGCAATATCTATATGGATGATGTAAACAACACAGTTGATGTTTATTTTGTAGACGGTGTTTACGCAACTGACTTTGACAAAGATGTATACGCTGTATTCTTCGTAAAAGATGATGACGGTAATATTTATTATTCCGATATTGTATGCAACAGTTACAATTCTATAGCGTCTGCAGATGAATCCGAAAACGCGGCAATCAGCCAATCTATTATCGACTATTCTACTGCTTTAAAAGATTATACGGATTTTGTTGACGCACAGTAACATTGTAAAAAGGACAGAGACTTAATATGAATAAAGAATTTATAGCTTCAAAAAAAGAATATATAACTCCTGATTTCGATATTATGTTTTTTGATATTGATTCCATTATAACTACCAGCAGCGGCGGAGGCAGTTGGGAGGAAGATGAGTATGAAACAGGCTATTAATATTGATAATAAGATATTTTTGACGCTTTTATTGACGGTTGTTATTTTTGTTATTTTTACATCTTGCGGCAATAAAAATAACAACGGTGATAATAACGCCGACAACACGCAAAGCCCTTCCCGATACGAAACAGTTAATTCAAATGATGTATCGGATGTTACTTCGCCTGCATACGGCTTTGAAGAGGACGATGTTGAAACTCCGAAAAAAGACAGCGGCTACACAGAAGTATCAACAACATCAAAAAATGAGACTAAGACATCATCTTCCGAGGCTTCAAACAAAAACAGCAATAAGCCCGGTACCACAGTTCCCGAAGTCTCAAATAAAAACGAAAACAAGCCCGGTACAACAGCCTCCGAAGCTTCAAACAAAAACGAAACGGAAAGTGAAAGCAACCAAAGCCTGTTACCTCCGAAATCCGGCAGTCAACAAGGCGAATGGGGCGCGTCAGTGAAAAACTGATGTAAAATTTGCAAGCATTTCGCTGTTGTCAAAAATATGTCAACAGCAAATAATACAAAAATAACCCTACTGTGAAGAACGAATGAACCGATTTAAATTGTGCGTACAGCACAAAGCCACCTTTAACAACACAAAACTCCGTTTACCGATTTCTCGATAAACGGAGTTAATTATTTAAAGTCTGATTTAAACAGTGCCTGATATGTCAACAAAACTTGTTGGCGATGAAACGAGTGTATCCCCTGTATTTTATTGAGTAAAAAAATATTCAACCGACTTCTGTTATTTCATCTGCAATAACAAAGTCAAAAGTAATAACCTCTTCGAACTCTCCCTTATCACCGTTCACAGTTGTTGCGGTACCAAAATATGTAAGATATGTTTTGTCGTCTTTCACATCCATTCGTATTTCGATATGGCAGGGAGCTTCATAATTTTGCATTATTTTTAAATGCATTTCCTGTGTTTTCATTGCGAATTCTTCTGCATTTTGTTCTACCGTGTCAGATATGGGTATCGGTAAATTAAACGGTGGCGAAACGCCTACCATAACGGTTTCCACATACATTTCTGTTTCTTCCATAGGTGAGCCTTTACTAACTACTACATTCGGATTATTATAAGCCCACAAAAAGAACGAACCGACAAAAACCAAAAGTACTGCAACAATAATTCCTGCAATTTTTAATTTTTTCATACATTACCTCCTATTCTATGGTTTTAGCGAATTCAATCGCTTCTTCAAATGAAAGCGGAGTATAAATATAGTATTTTGTAAGACCGTCTTGATAAGATACCGTGCCGACACCGTTTTGCTCAACAACATAAACAGTTATACCGGAACAAACAACCGTTTCCACCCTTTGTCCGTCCATTAAGTAATCCTGCTTTGTTAAAAATGATTTATCCGAGAACTTAATAATCTGCATAAATCCCTTGTAGCCATTGATGTTAAAAATAATATTAGCTTCCGTATGATTTGTTCCTTTTGAGCAATCAACTCTTGTTATGTCAGTTCCGTCAGCAAATAAACCCTCCGGCAATAACACCGGTGAAATATCATTTTCCGCTAACTTTTGGGCAAGGTCCGTTTCAAGTAAAGCGTAGTCTGTTGCAGTGTCGGAATTTTGTTCAAAATGAATTCTGATATGGTTGTTATAAAGTTCAATCAATTCATTAGCAAAATTCGGCTTTAACACCGCAGAAACATTAACAAAACCAATAACTATCAGCAATATTGCAACAAGTATTACTATCTTGCTTTTTTTCATCAAGAAAAGTTTGCTTGTATTATTTTCGGATTTACTCTTTTCTTTTCGGCTTACATCTTTGCTTTCTGAAATATTTATTTGTGACAAACAGTATTCAACCAAATCTGCATCTATTTCGGATACATCTTTTTTGAGCTCTTCATTCATTATTCTTTCCCAATCTTCCGTGGTAAGTTCTGAATTTTTGCTCCGGATATATTTGATGAAATCTTTATCACTAATCATCTATACTCTCCTTTCACTTATATAGTCTGTAAAACTCTGTTTTTGTTACAAAATTTTTAAATATTTTTATTTATGTAATCTATAACGTTTTTCTTTATTCTAAAAAACCGTATTCGAGCATTTCCCTCGCTTATATTCAGAATTTCAGCTATTTCAGTAAAAGACTTTTCTTCTGTAATCCTCAAATTCAATATATACAATTCATCTTCTGTTAAAGTATTTAAAATATTTTCTTTTTGCCTTAGAATTTCTTCATCAGATATACCTATATCAACTGAATAAAGCTCTTCGTTTAAAGTATTCTTTTCAAGAAGCATATTTAAAGAAACCGTGTTTTCCGTTTCTTTGGCTCTCCGAGTGTATAAGTCTTTGATCTTGTTATTGGCTACAACAGTTAGCCATGCCTTAGGATACTTTATTTCTTCTCCCTTTTCTAAAGCCTTATACAAATCTAAAAACACATCTTGAATACAATCCTCGATAATGTCAGGCATACTTTGTAGTCTGTATGTACAAAAGTTTTCTATAAATTCGTGGTATTCATTCCATAAGTCATTAAACTTCCGTTGAAATTCATACTGTGTTTTCACGGTATATACCTCACTTTCTTTTGACATACAATTTTTACAATAGACATTACAATTTACGCTGAAACAGAAAGAGTTTTTATTCGTATTGCTCGCTTAATATTTCAATATCTTCGTGCAGAAATTTATTACATTTACTTAAATCAAAATCCTTATAATTCCACAAGATATTCTCATTATTGGCATAGTCAAAGCAACTGTAGCATTCACCTGTTTCGTCTATATTTTTAATAATTGCGTGAAGCTCCTCGGGGCAAGAATCTTCAATAATACCCTTGCCTTTACCCCTTGTGATTACAGGGTAATTAACACCCTTTTCGGCTTCGTGAATATCAATAAGAGCAATTTTAAATAACCAATCGGCACCGTAATCGTATTCCATAGTAAAAGCGTCATTTATGTTAAGAGCCATTGAAGATATTTTGCTTTCGGCAGGATTCAGTATTTTTTCATCACCAAAACAACCCATATCTTCTAATTCCGTTTCATACCTTGCGCTGTTGTGCTTTACGGCAAAAAGCTTACAACCAAAGCAAGAGAATGCAGACATTACAGCATAAACTAATGTTGAAACACTGTCGCTTTCGCTTATTTCGATTTCGCGGAATAAAATATCTTCAAACTCATTTAATTCTACTTTAAATTTATAAATATCAGTCAATGTGCTCTAACTCCTTTATTTTTGAATAAATCCTTTTAAAATCTTGGGGTTTTATACAAATTTCGGACTGTGGTTTTTGAAGCTCCGACAGAATATCTTCTCCCGACATCCATACAACACCCGAAACTTCTTCTTTTTGTAAATTCAGCTCTTTTGGGTTTACATCCATTTTAAGAGCGTAAACGGATATAAACTCACAGTTTTTAAAAAACTCACCTGTAAAATTATCTTCACTGTAATATTTATAAATCATAAGCGGTACTAAATCACTTTCAGTTGCGGTAATTCCCAACTCTTCCCGAAGTTCTCTTAAAGCCGTCTCTGAAAATGTATCGCCATATTCCATGTGACCTGCCGAAGAAACATCAAGCATATCGGGAAAGCTCTCTTTCTCTTTGCTCCTGCGCTGTAAAAGAATAAAAATTTCGCCGTTTACTACTTTATAAATATAAGTGTGACTTGCACCGTGAGGCACACCGTCTTTGTGTGCAATATATCTTTTTACGCTTTCTCCTGTTTGTTTGCCGCTTTCATCAAATACGGGCAACAATTCGTTTTTATTCATAAACATCACTCTTAATACAATTTAATTTTCGCAAGATTTTTCCCTCGGCAGCGTATACTGACTTACACGAAGCAAGCTGTCAGCTGACGCAAGTTAAATGAAAAATGAAAAACGAAAAATGAAAAATTTCGGTGCAAGCACAGTGCCTGCGGCACAATTTAATGTGCTTGCAGAGATAAAATGACTTTTCTGTTCTAAATACACAAAATTAAAACATATGGTAATTTAAGTTTAAAAAAATTTTGTTTTCAAGATTTAATGTAAAGAAAAGCGGGTAACTTATTGTTCACATCAAAAGCACGCTGTAATGCGCACGAAGTGTGAGGTGCTTTTCCAAGTTTCAATTGTTCTCCGTTCACTTGTTCACCGTTAACTGTATTGCGAAGCTCTCACTTGTATCCTTACGCGATAGCAAGCCGTCGGCTGTCGGCTGTTAGCTGAATACGCTTTCAACTGAATATATTATATATTATTTTCTAAAAAATTCAAGAAAAGTACTTGACACAGCTTTAAATCAGTGATAACATAACACCAAATTTAAATTTAATATTTTAAACCGTTGAGGCGGAGATAAAGGCGACTATGCTTCCACAGAGAGTCCGAGGTGCTGTGATTCGGGCGAAAAACAAATCGTCAAATGGACCGCTGAGGGTGCGGTCAAATGCTTCAGGGCAGAGTATTCCGCAACGTCAGGACACACGTTAGATGTCGGGGATATGTTTGTATCCTGCTAAGGTGCGCGGCTTTCAGCCGCGAAAACAAGGTGGCACCGCGGATAATTGATTTATTCGTCCTTGACAGAAGGTATATTTCTGTCGGGGGCGTTTTTTATTTTGCCTTCGGTAGAAATCAGCGTTTTCGGAGGTATGCAAAATGGAATTTATGCCACAAATTGATGAAGTCAGAAAAATTGCGGCAAGCGGTGAATATAAGGTGTTACCCGTAAGCTGTGAAATTCTCTCGGATATATGCACGCCTATTGAGGCGGTAGGAATACTTAAAAATGTTTCCGACCATTGCTATATGTTAGAATCGGTTGCAGAAAGCGAGAGTTGGGGCCGCTACACCTTTTTAGGCTTTGACCCGAGTCTTGAAATCACCTGCATTGGCGGTCAGGTTAAAGCAGGAGGCGAAACTTTTTATACAAAAAATCCGTCCGACTTTTTAAGAAAAATTTTAAAAGAACATAAAAGTCCGAGATTTGATTATCTCCCGTCTTTTACAGGCGGACTTGTAGGATATTTTTCTTATGATTATTTAGGCTACAGCGAGCCTACGGCAATTGTAAACACACAAGATACCGAAAATTTCAAGGATATGGATTTAATGCTGTTTGATAAGGTTATCGCCTTTGACAATGTTAAGCAAAAAATCGTACTTATTGTAAATATGCCACTACAAAACTTTGAAGAGGAATACCGAAAAGCAATTGAAGAACTAAAAAAACTTGCCGACTTGCTCCGTAACGGAGAGAGAAAAAAAGAACCGGGCGGGCATCTTTTAGGCGAAGTTACAGCACTTTTTAACAAAGAGCAATATTGCAATATGGTAGAAAAAGCCAAACACCACATAAAAGAGGGAGATATTTTTCAGATAGTCCTTTCTAACCGTTTGAGCGCACCCTTTGAGGGCAGTCTTTTAAATACATACAGAATACTTCGTACCATAAACCCATCGCCGTATATGTTCTATTTTTCGGGAACAGATGTGGAGGTAGCAGGCGCGTCTCCCGAAACTCTTGTAAAGCTTGAGAACGGAATACTGCACACATTCCCCCTTGCAGGCACAAGACCCCGCGGCAAAACCGATAAAGAAGATAAAGCACTTGAAAAAGAACTTCTCGCCGACAAAAAAGAGCTTGCCGAACACAATATGCTTGTTGATTTAGGCAGAAACGATTTAGGTAAAATCAGCAAATTCGGAACAGTTGAGGTTGAAAAGCTCCACAGCATTGAGCGCTACTCTCATGTTATGCACATAGGCTCTACAGTCAGGGGCGAAATCCGTGACGGCTGTGACGGACTTGACGCGGTAGAGGCAGTTCTTCCTGCAGGCACACTTTCGGGCGCACCCAAGCTCAGGGCTTGCCAGCTTATAGGCGAGCTTGAAAACAACAAGCGCGGTATTTACGGCGGTGCTATAGGATATATTGATTTTACGGGCAACATAGATACTTGCATCGCAATTCGCATTGCCTATAAGAAAAACGGCAAGGTGTTTGTCAGAAGCGGCGCAGGAATTGTCGCAGATTCCGACCCTGATAAAGAATACCGTGAATGTATAAACAAGGCAAAAGCAGTAGTAAATGCCCTAACGCTTGCAGGGGAGGAAGATTTATGATACTTTTAATTGACAACTATGATAGTTTTTCATATAACCTTTATCAGCTTATCGGCGAAATTGAACCTGATATTAAAGTTATAAGGAACGATGAAAAGACTGTTGAAGAAATAAAGGAGCTTTCTCCCGACCGCATAATATTATCTCCGGGTCCCGGCAGACCTGAGGATGCGGGTGTGATTATTGATTGTGTTAAAGAGCTTGGCAGTGAAATACCTATTTTAGGCGTATGCCTCGGTCATCAGGCAATTTGCTCGGCTTACGGCGCAGAAATCACTTATGCAAAGGAGCTTATGCACGGCAAACAGTCAGAAGTAAAATTAGATTTAACCTGTCCGCTGTTTAACGGCTGTGAAAAAGAAACAAAAGTTGCGCGATACCATTCCCTTGCGGCAAAGAAAGATACTGTTCCGAATTGCTTAAAGGTTACCGCAAAAACAACAGACGGTGAAATAATGGCGGTTATGCACAAAGAATATCCCGTTTTCGGCGTGCAGTTTCACCCTGAGTCAATAATGACTCCGGAGGGAAAAATAATGCTTAAAAATTTTATAAAGGAGTGCAAACTATGATTAAAGACGCTATTGTAAAAATTGTAAATAAAGGCGATTTGACTTATGACGAGGCATACGCTGTAATGAACGAAATAATGAACGGAGAAACCTCGCCTACACAAAACGCCGCATTTTTAGCAGCACTTTCAACAAAGAGCGCAAAAGCCGAAACTACCGATGAAATTGCAGGATGTGCCGCCGCTATGCGTGAGCATGCAGTAAAAGTTAATACCGATACGGAGCTTTTCGAAATAGTAGGCACAGGCGGAGATAACGCCCAAAGCTTCAATATTTCTACTACATCGGCTTTCGTTGCGGCGGCAGGCGGAATGAAAGTTGCAAAACACGGCAACCGCGCCGCATCTTCAAAATGCGGTACTGCAGATTGCCTTGAAGCACTTGGTGTAAATATTGAACAAAGCCCCGAAAAATGCAAAGAGCTTTTAGAAAAAGTAGGTATGTGCTTTTTCTTTGCACAAAAATATCATACATCTATGAAATATGTGGGAGCTATAAGAAAAGAACTCGGCTTCCGTACGGTTTTCAATATTTTAGGTCCTCTTACAAATCCCGGCAGCCCTAAGTTCCAGCTTTTAGGCGTGTATGACGAATATTTAGTTGAGCCGCTTGCAAAGGTTCTTATGAGCCTTGGGGTTAAGCGGGGTATGGTAGTTTACGGCAAGGATAAGTTAGACGAAATATCTTTAAGCGCACCTACAACAGTTTGCGAATTTAAAGACGGCTGGTACAAAACCTACACAATAGCCCCCGAAAATTTCGGACTTATCCGCTGTGAAAAAAGCGACCTTGTAGGCGGAACGCCTGAAGAAAACGCAAAAATCACACTTGAAATATTAAACGGCGAAAAAGGTCCGAAGCGTGACGCTGTGCTTATGAATGCAGGCGCGTCACTTTACATAGGCGGTAAGGCAGAAAATATGGCAAAGGGTATTACTCTTGCAGAAAACTTAATAGATTCGGGTGCGGCTCTTGAAGTATTAAACAACCTTATTAAAGTAAGCAATTCGGGTGAAAATCAATGACCATACTCGACCAACTTGCCGATTATGCAAGAGAGCGTACAAAAACAGCAAAAAAACAAATCCCCCTCGCAGAAATAAGGTATCAGGCAGAACAACTTAAAAAAAAGAATTTTGAATTTGAAAAAGCCCTGAAAAAAGAGAATATATCTTTTATTTGCGAATGTAAAAAAGCATCTCCCTCAAAAGGAATAATTGCCGAAGATTTCCCTTATTCAGAAATTGCAGCCGACTACGAAAAAGCAGGGGCTGACTGTATTTCGGTACTGACAGAGCCTAAATGGTTTTTAGGAGACGACCGATATTTAAGTGAAATTTCTTCACAAGTGTCTGTACCTTGTTTGCGTAAAGATTTCACAGTTGATGAATATATGATTTATGAGGCAAGGGTTTTAGGTGCTTCTGCGGTACTTCTTATATGCTCCATTCTTGACGAAAACAGAATAAAAGAATACATTGATATTTGCGATTCATTAGGTCTTTCTGCTCTTGTAGAAGCTCACAATGAAAACGAAGTAATTATTGCACAGCGTTCGGGAGCGCGAATAATCGGTGTAAACAACCGTAACTTAAATGATTTTTCGGTAGATACCGAAAACAGCGCACGACTCAAAAGCCTTGTTTCAGATGATGTGATATTTGTTTCGGAAAGCGGTGTTAAAACCCGAAAAGATGTAGAAAAGCTTATAGAAATCGGGGCAGACGCGGTGCTTATAGGCGAAACGCTTATGAGAGCAACTGATAAAACCGCATCACTTAAAGAGTTAAAGGGTATATTATGACTAAAATAAAATTTTGCGGACTTAAAAGAGATGAGGATATTGCTTTTGCAAACCAAATTATGCCCGAATATATAGGCTTTGTATTTGCCGAAAAAAGCAAACGGTATATACCACCCGAAAAAGCCTCCCTATTAAAGGAACGGCTTGACGGTAAAATCAAGGCTGTAGGGGTATTTGTTAACGAACAGCCTCAAAAAGCTGCAGAGCTTTTAAACAGCGGTATAATTGATTTAGCCCAGCTTCACGGCGATGAGAGTGACGAATATATAACCGCTCTTAAAAATCTTACAGATAAACCGATTATAAAAGCATTCAATATAATAACCGAAAGCGATGTTGAATTTGCATTAAAAAGCACGGCAGACTATGTGCTTCTTGACTCGGCGCAAGCCGGCAGCGGAACACGGTTTAATTGGGAGCTTTTAAAAGACTTTAACAGACCGTACTTTTTGGCAGGCGGTCTTAACCCCGACAATATTTTTGGCGCGGTATCAATGCTTCACCCCTACGCGGTAGATGTAAGCTCAGGTATAGAAACAAACGGCGTCAAGGATTTTGAAAAAATGAAACGCTTTGCGGCTATAGCCAAAAAGAGCCGACACTATATGCCTATTAAATAAATCTTTGGCACATTCGACTCTTTTCGGCTATAAGAGAATTGAAAGGAAAATAAAAAATGGCAAAAAATAACGGACGCTTCGGAATACACGGCGGTCAGTACATTCCCGAAACGCTGATGAACGCAGTAATGGAGCTTGAAGAAGCTTACAACCGCTTAAAAAACGACCCGCAGTTTAATAAGGAATTAACCGAACTTTTAAATGATTATGCAGGCAGACCGTCAAGACTTTACTACGCAAAGAAAATGACCGAAGATTTAGGCGGCGTTAAAATCTATTTAAAGCGTGAAGACTTAAACCACACAGGCGCACACAAAATAAACAATGTTTTAGGCCAGGCTTTGCTTGCAAAGAAAATGGGTAAAACACGCTTAATTGCCGAAACAGGCGCAGGTCAGCACGGTGTAGCAACCGCAACTGCCGCCGCTCTTATGGGTATGGAGTGCGTAGTATTTATGGGCGAAGAAGATACAATTCGTCAGGCACTTAATGTTTACCGTATGAAGCTTTTAGGTGCAGATGTAATACCTGTAAAAAGCGGTACGGCAACATTGAAAGATGCTGTATCAGAAGCGATGCGTGAGTGGACAAAGAGAATTGACGATACCCACTACTGCTTAGGCTCTGTTATGGGTCCTCACCCGTTCCCTACCATCGTCCGCGATTTCCAATCGGTGATTTCAAAAGAAATAAAACAACAGCTTTTAGAAAAAGAGGGCAAACTGCCTGACGCAGTTTTATCATGCGTAGGCGGCGGCTCTAACGCAATAGGCAGTTTTTATCACTTTATAGACGATCCGTCAGTAAAGCTTATCGGCTGTGAGGCGGCAGGCAGGGGTATAGACACTTTTGAAACTGCGGCAACAGTAAACACGGGCAAGCCGGGCATTTTTCACGGTATGAAATCTTATTTCTGCCAGGACGAATACGGTCAGATAGCACCTGTTTACTCAATTTCCGCAGGACTTGATTACCCCGGCGTAGGCCCGGAACACTCATATCTGCACGACATAGGCAGAGCCGAGTATGTTCCCGTTACCGATGAAGAAGCGGTAAACGCGTTTGAATATCTTTCAAAAACAGAGGGTATTATTCCTGCCATTGAATCTTCTCACGCTGTGGCTCATGCTTTAAAGCTTGCGCCTGAGATGGATAAAGACAAAATTATTGTAATAACAATTTCAGGCAGGGGCGATAAAGACTGTGCCGCTATTGCCAGATACAGAGGTGAAAACATTTATGAGTAATATAAAAAACGCATTTTTAAAGGGCAAGGCGTTTATTCCGTTTATAACCTGCGGCGACCCGAGCCTTGAAACTACCGCCGAGCTTGTAAAAGCAATGGAGGAAGCAGGCGCAGACCTTATAGAGCTTGGTATCCCCTTTTCAGACCCAACAGCCGAAGGACCTGTTATTCAGGAGGCAAATTTAAGGGCGCTGTCGGGCGGCGTTACCACCGATAAGATTTTTAATACGGTAAAAGAATTAAGAAAAACAGTCAAAGTGCCTCTTGTTTTTATGACCTATGCTAATGTTGTATTCTCATACGGAGCCGAAAAATTTATTTCTTCTTGTGCCGAAATAGGTATAGACGGACTTATTCTCCCTGATATTCCTTTTGAAGAAAAAGAAGAATTTTTACCTATTTGCAAAAAATACGGAGTTGATTTAATTTCTATGATTGCTCCTACTTCTAACGAAAGAATAGGAATGATAGCCGAAAAAGCCGAAGGCTTTATATATTGTGTTTCTTCACTTGGGGTTACGGGTACAAGAAGCGCCATAACCGCAGATATAGGCGAAATGGTAAGTCTTGCAAAAGAGAAAACTAAAACTCCCTGTGCAGTGGGTTTCGGAATTTCTACGCCTGAGCAGGCCTATGATATGGCGCAAAAAGCAGACGGTGTTATAGTAGGCTCCGCTATAGTTAAAATGTGCGCCGAATACGGCAAAGACTGTGTAAAACCCATTGCAGAGTATGTCAAAAAGATGAAATCGGCGGCGAACGCTGAGCGGTCCGAAACCGAATGAAGAATGAAGAATTTCGGTGTATCACTGCGTTTGCATATAAATTTAATACTATGATCGCATTACGGTTTATATCTAATATCAATATAAAAGTAAATAAAAGTTTTAGGACTGTGAAAACAAAAGTTTTTGCAGTCCGTTTTTTATCCGGCTTTAAATATTCATAAAAAGTCATAATCCTACTTGCAATTACAGGGTAAAAAAGATATTATATTCATAGAAAAATATTCATTCGGGAGGCAGTTATGAACAGCTTTTGTTTTTCTGACGAAACAGAGAAAAAATATGCCCTCGCGTGCCTTGAATTTGCAAAAATACTTGGTCTTATTGATGACAGTAGTTTAGAAGCTGCAGAGTCAAGGTGTAAGGCAGAAAATGAGAAACGAAAATCCTTAATTGAAAAAGGCGAAACGGTTTACGGATTAGTTGAGTTCTCGCCAGGCTTGTATCTTGATTATGAACTCACACGCATAAAACTTGATTTTGCAAGTGAAAAGGAAGAAATCAAAAAGAATTATCATTACACTCCCATATCAAAAAAAGAAAAGAAAGAGTTTTACAAAAACAACAAAGACCTTTTCACACGATACGGCGGCGACAAATTCCGCTACAAAGATGTAGCTATGATTATAGAAAAGAAAATAAGAGAGGAGCAGTTTGAAAATGAAATCAACAACATATTATGTAAGCTCTCTTAAAGGCAACGACAACAATGACGGGTTGAGTGAAAACGCTCCTTTTCTCACTCTTGACAAAATCAATAAAGTAAAAATCAATGTCGGGGACAAAATTCTCCTTGAAAAAGGCTCGATATTTTCCGATGAATATTTGCATTTGAAAAACTGCGGTGAAAAAGACGGCGAGCCTATTGAAATTGCTTCTTACGGAGAGGGTGACAGCAAGCCTGTTATTGAGGCAAACGGCACAGGTGTTTGGCATCAGGATTACGGAATGCCCCTTGACAATCCTTACCATATATATAAGGGTGATGTTTCCTCTGCGGTTTTGCTTTATGACTGTGAGAATATTGTTATTAAAGATATTGAAATCACAAATAAAGGCGGCGAAAAAACTCTTGAAGAATATTCCGCGCCCAACAAGCAGGACAGAACAGGTGTAGCCGTTGTAGCGCAAAACAGAGGTACGCTTCACAATATTACACTTGATAATCTTTTTATTCACGATGTTAACGGCAATGTTTATAACAAGCACATGAATAACGGCGGTATTTATATGACTTGCTTTAAGCCTTGTGACGAAAGTAAAACAGGTGTTGCAAGATATAACGGTGTAACCGTAAAAAACTGCTATATCAAAAAAGTCAGCCGTTGGGGAATTGCCGTAGGCTACACATACAAGCACAAAGAATTTGCAACAAAAGAGCTTAAAGAAGATACTTTCAAAAAATACGGTCACGAAAACATTTTAATATGCGGTAACTATGTAAAGCTTGCAGGTGGCGATGCCATTACACCGATGTATGCACTGGGACCTTTGGTAGAGCATAATATTTCGGACAGTTGCGCTGTGGAAATGAACGACCGCATTTACCGTTATCCCGAAAAACGCATGGGCAAGGTTGCGGCGGCAATATGGCCTTGGAAATGCAAAAACGCACTTTTACGGTATAACGAAGCAGTTGACACTAAGCTTAATCAAGACGGTATGGCTTATGATGCCGATTCAGGTGACGGAACAGTTTACGAGCAGAATTTTTCCCGTCTTAACGAGGGCGGATGCATTATGTTTTGTTTGCAAGAGGCAATACACAACACATTTCGGAACAATGTAAGCTACGATGATTTAGGCGGTACTGTCAGTGCGGTAGGTAATCCCGATGCATACATACTGAACAACCGTTTCTTTGTGCGTAAAGGCGTACCTTTCAGACGAAGAAAAATGCGTAACGGCAAAATGACGTTAAAAGATAACGAGATTATAATTATCAAAAAATAAAGAGAGGTTATTATGGCTACAACAAAAGGCAGAGTTACAATTCCGACAGATACGGATGTTATAAAAGAAACACTTGAAATTATGGATATTTGGGGTGCAGACGCTATCCGCGACTGTGACGGCACAGAATTCCCGCAGGAATTAAAGGACGCAGGCTCAAAGGTCTATGCAACCTATTACACAACCCGTAAAGATAACGAATGGGCTAAAGCGAATTTAGACGAAGTTCAGCAAATGTATATTATGACGCCCTTTCACACGGCAACAAAAGACAGGCTCACCGTTCATTTGATGGACCACCTTTACCCCGATATGCTAAAGGTTAACTCTCGCGATGATATTACAAAATGGTGGGAGGTTATGGACCGTACAACAGGCGAGCCTGTCCCCGCAGAAAAATGGTCATATAACGAAGCTGACGGCAATGTTACTATATGCACAACACCTTTTCACGAATATACAGTAAGCTTTCTCGCTTATATTATGTGGGACCCTGTACACATGTATAATGCCGTTGTAAACGGATGGGATATTGAGCCGCAGATTACATTTGATGTCCGTCAACCGAAAACACGGGCACACTCAATGAAAAGATTGCGTAAATTCCTTGAAACACACCAATATGTTGATGTTGTAAGATTTACAACCTTTTTTCATCAGTTCACTCTTGTATTTGACGAATTGGCAAGAGAAAAGTTTGTTGACTGGTACGGCTATACCGCATCTGTCAGCCCATATATTTTAGAACAGTTTGAAAAAGAAGTAGGTTATCCGTTCCGCCCCGAATTTATTATAGACCAGGGCTATATGAACAACACCTACCGCATACCGTCAAAAGAGTTTAAGGATTTTCAGGCATTTCAAAGACGGGAGGTTGCAAAGCTTGCTAAAGAAATGGTTGATATTGTTCACGAATACGGCAAAGAAGCAATGATGTTTATGGGCGACCATTGGATTGGTATGGAGCCTTTTATGGAAGAATTTGAAACAATCGGTCTTGATGCGGTTGTAGGCAGTGTAGGTAACGGTGCTACCCTTCGGCTTTTCAGCGATATTAAGGGTGTAAAATACACCGAGGGCAGATTTTTACCTTATTTCTTCCCCGATGTTTTCTGCGAGGGCGGCGATCCTGTTGCAGAGGCAAAAACTAACTGGATAACCGCAAGAAGAGCCATTCTCAGAAGTCCCATCTCCCGTATCGGCTACGGCGGATACCTTAAGCTTGCACTTAAATTCCCTGAATTTGTAGATTATATTAAAGATGTCTGTGATGAATTCAGAACTCTTTACGATAATATTTGCGGTGTAACACCTTATTGCGTTAAAAAAGTAGCAGTTTTAAACTGTTGGGGCAAAATGCGCGGTTGGGGCAACCACATGGTGCATCACGCGCTTTACTACAGACAGAACTATTCATACTTCGGCATTATTGAGGCTTTAAGCGGTGCACCGTTTGATGTTAAGTTTATCAGCTTTGACGATATAAAAAAAGACAGTAGTATTCTTGAAAGCTTTGATGTTATTATCAATGTAGGCGATGCCGATACCGCACAGTCAGGCGGCGAATATTGGATAGACGAAGAAATTATTACCGCAATTAAAAAGTTTGTTTATAACGGCGGCGGATTTATCGGTGTGGGCGAGCCTGCGGCACATCAATGGCAGGGCAAGTTCTTCCAGCTTGACGATGTTTTAGGTGTTGAAAGAGAAAACGGCTTGACGCTTAACACCCGCCGATACAATGTTGAAGAACACAGAAATCATTTTATTCTTGAAGATACAGACGGTGAAATAGATTTCGGCGAGGGCAAGAAAAACATTGTCGCCCTTGACGGTACAACAGTACTTATTCAAAATGCAACCGAGCTTCCGTTTATGGTAAGGCACGCCGAAGAAGTTCAAATGGCAGTTAAAGAGTTTGGCAAAGGCAGAGGCGTTTATATAAGCGGTTTGCCGTATTCATTCAAGAACACCCGTGTTCTTCACCGTGCAATACTCTGGAGTGCTTCGGCAGAAGACGAGCTTTACCGTTGGTATTCAGAAAACTATAATGTTGAAGTTCACGCTTATGTTAAAAACGGAAAATACTGTGTTGTTAATAACACTTATGAACCGCAGGATACAACCGTGTATCTCGGAGACGGCACAAGCTTCAAGCTTCATTTGGAAGCAAACGAAATTAAATGGTATCAAATCTGAATTGATAAAATTTACAGCGAGCAGTTTTCAAACTACTCGCTGTATTGTTTGTAATAAAATTTATATTATTTTTACACAATCAATTCTTTTTCTTCCCTTAACTCGCCGTTTTCTAAAACAACGGTTTTAACTTCAAATTTCGTAAAATGAAGCGGCAGAATAGTTGAATTAACGGAAATTTCTGTTTCAACCTCTTCTGCGCTGTTATTAAGAAGTCTGAAAACCGTTGCATTTTTATTATCCGCTTTTTTCATTGTAACAAGCGAGATTATATTGTCTTTAAGCGCAACATTAAAATCTTTTTCTTTACAAGAGGACGGAATTGGGAAAAGGTTAACAGCGTAAGGCTTTTGGGTAAATTCCTGTGACTTTCTTTCAAGTGTGTTTGTATCTGTAACGGTTAACCTGAAGGAGAAACTGTTTTCGCCCTGGTCAATTTTCTTTGTAAAACGGTTGTTGGGAATTAACTGTCTGTCGGAAATGGGATGCGCACAGTAGGTAACACCGCGAACAAGAGAAATGTACAAAGCATTATTTTCAAAATGACTGCCGTAAGTACCGTTGTTTAAAAGTGCCAGGCTTTTATTTTTATTATCCAATGCAATAAAACGGTGAGCCACATTCTCCCGGGCGTCGGTGAATAATTCTTCCGTACCGAAAGCAGTTTGACCCAGAAGAGTTCCTTTAACTAAAATCGGAATTTTAAGTTTAATTATTTTATCAATATCACCCATATAGAGTGTAATATCAATATCAACATCATTATTGTTTTTATAGATTTTGTAACGAATGACTGCACGGCTGTTGTCTTTTTCAAAGAATGCTTCAACAGAAAGGCAAATATCACCGTCTTCAATAACCTGAATGCTTTTCATATTCTTGAAAACACCGTCGGGAGTTTTTGAAAGAGAAAAAGGTTCTTCATTTGTACCAAGTCTTTTTTGTTGTTCCTCGCTCATACCCCAAGGGTCGGCATTGTCGGTAAACGAAACTAACTGAAAGCCGTTTTTTACATAATCAACGCCGTTAACGGAGTATCTTTTTAAAAGGCCTGTTTTGCTGTCTATTTCAACATATTTGCTGTTATTCTTAAAAACAAAATTTTGCTTCGCTTCTTTTTGCTTTTTTTCTTCAAAATCAACATATACGCTGAAGCGATTGAGAGCTAAAGGCGATAATTTACCGCTGAAAATAATTCTCTTGCGCCAGTCAAGATTCAGATTGCTTTCTTCTTTAATTACCTGGTATTTAACTTCATTACCCTTTTCGTCAAATACAGAAAGCTTGGAGCATACTTCGTCAGACCAATTTTGATCCTGAAGCATAAACTCACATTCAATATTTTCTTCTAACTCATAAGGGTGTGGATTAAATACAAAAATAGGGTATTCACCGGGTTTTGCAGGCTCCTTAACAGACGATAAAGCAAATATCGCACTTGTTTTTAATCTTTCGGTTTCTAAAAGACCGTGATTTAAAAGCATTAAGCCGTTATCTTCACCGCATTGAACAGATGTGCCGGGGAGAACATCGTGAAACTCCGCATTGAGTAAATCTTCGGTTATTTCGTGGATTTTTTCTTCCGGATATTTCTTTAAAAGCCCCTTGTTATATGCGGCAGAAAGAATTTTTTCGGTAAAAAACAGCTCGTTTTCAAGTAAAGCGTGTTTTTTCTTTATTCTGTACATAGATGTATAACAACCGGGCATTGAAATTCTTAAAGATTTGTTAAACACCTTGGTAGGACTGACTTTTTTAAAGAAATTTTCAGGTGTTGAGTGAATGTATTTATCCTTTGAAGCTTCAATTAAATCGGTAATATCGGTTAAGTCCTTATCAGACGGGCCGCCCCCGTGATTGCCAACGCCCCAAAGTATTAAGCAGATTTCGCTGTCGTCATCTTTAACTCGACTCTCAATACTCTCTCTTGACTTACCTAAAGGCGAGTTATAGGAATGTGCTCTTAATGCTTTGATTTTACTGCCGTCAAGCCCCTCCCAAATAAATAAATCATCGGGCAAGTCCAATTGATTGCTATGGGGACGGGTAAAAATATAACTGTCCTGACCGCATTTTTTCATAATTTGAACAAGACCCACTGTGTGACCGAAAGGGTCAAAGTTAATTGCCGTAGTCGGATATACTCCGAATTTTTCCAAAAAGTATCTTTTAGCTTCGGTAATTTGTCTTACAAAGCTTTCGCCGCTTGGCATATTGCAGTCGGGCTGTAAATACCAGCCGCCCATAATATGCCATTTGCCCTGTTTTACCAACTGCTGAATTTTACTGAATAATTCGGGTGCATATTCTTCAACATATTTGTAAACATTCACTTCGTTATGACAAAATATGTAGTCGTGTTTTTCCGCAAGCTTAACTGCAGATTGAAAAGTAGAAAGTACCGCACTTGCACCCTCTTGCCAGTCCCATTGCCAGATAGGGTCAACATGTGCGTTGCATATCAAGTGTATTTCTTTCATATAAAATTTCCTTTTTGTAAAGTTTTAATTACAGTATCAAATAATATACCTTATTTATCGGGTATGTGTTGAGATAGAAGAACAACCGTCTCCACATGGCTTG
>JBJEPP010000072.1:0-32231 GCA_051881295.1 Acutalibacteraceae bacterium
GCTTTATAGTCGGTCTTCCTGCATTACGGCTTAAGGGCGACTACCTTGCTATTGTTACTTTAGCTTTCGGCGAAATTGTCCGTAACATATTCAATAACACTTCAAGCGATACTTTCGGCGGTGCTATGGGTATGTCTACTAAAAAGCTTAACGGTACACTGCTTTTCATAGTTACCCTTATTACCCTCATTCTTGTATTGTTCCTTTGCCAAAGCCTTATCAGAAGTAAGCACGGCCGCGCTATTACGGCTATCCGTGATAACGAAATAGCCGCTAAGGCAATGGGAATAAATGTTACATATTACAAGTTATTCGTATTTGCTCTTGCCGCTTGCTTTGCAGGTATTGCAGGCGTTCTTTACGGACACTCACTTTCTACTGTTCGTCAGGACGCTTTCACATATAACTATTCTATAGAAATACTTGTAATGGTAGTTCTCGGCGGTATAGGCAGTATGCGCGGCTCTATAATATCAGCTTCACTTATCGTTTATATAAACGCATTGCTCCAAAACAACCTTTCAGGCGATATGGCAGAGATTAAGCAGGCCGTTTACGCAATAATTCTTATTATTGTTGTTATTTTCAACAACGCTCCTGCTCTTAAAAAATTCAGAGATAAGCTCTCTTTTTCAAATCTTTTCAATAAAAACAAAAAGCCTGAAACAATTCGTGATGACGAGGTAGACTGGAGAAGAGTTCCTACCAAAATACCTATGGACGAGGTTCTCACAACCGACCTTCCCGATAACGAATCGGATGAACCTGATGAAGTACAGAAAGGAGATAAATAAAATGGCTGAATATTTACTTGAAACAAGAAATCTCGGTATCTCCTTTGGCGGTCTTAAAGCTCTTGACGATATTAACCTTAAAATTAAAAAGAACCAGCTTTACGGTCTTGTAGGTCCTAACGGAGCAGGTAAAACTACTGTATTCAACTTACTTACAGGCGTTTACAAACCCACCACAGGTACATTTTATTTGGACGGCAAAGAGCTTACAGGCAAAACTCAGGAGAAAATCAACCACGAGGGCATTGCCCGTACATTCCAGAATATTCGTCTTTTCAACAATATGAGTGTTATAAGGAATGTTATGGTTGGTCTTCACAATCAACCTGAATTTAAGTGCAGTCCGTTTGCAAGTATGTTAAGGCTTCCTAAACACTTTGATACAGAAATTCGTTGCAGAGAAAAAGCAAAAGAAATCCTGAAGATTTTTGACCTTTATGACGAAAGAAACAACCTTGCTTGCAATCTGCCTTACGGTAAACAAAGAAAACTCGAAATAGCCCGCGCGCTGGCAACTAACCCAAAGCTTTTGCTTCTTGATGAGCCTGCGGCAGGTATGAACCCAAACGAAACAGAAGACCTTATGAGAATAGTAAGAAGAATTCGAGATGAATTTGATATGACAATTCTTCTTATTGAACACGACCTTAAATTCGTATCAGGTCTTTGCGATGAACTAACAGTATTAAACTTTGGTACAACGCTTGCTGAGGGTACTGCAGAAGAAGCACTTAACGACCCTGAGGTTATCAGGGCATATATCGGAGGTTAAGCTATGGCATTGTTAGAAGTAAAAGAACTCCAGGTACACTACGGCGTTATTAAAGCCTTAGACGGTATCAGCTTTGAGGTTAACAAAGGCGAAATTGTTACGCTTATCGGTGCTAACGGTGCAGGTAAAACTACCACAATGCAAAGCATAAACGGTCTTATTCCCATAAGCAGCGGAACGGTTACATACAACGGTCAGGATATTACAAATATGCCTTGCCATAAAACCGTTAATTTAGGTATTGCTCAGGTTCCTGAGGGACGAAGAGTTTTTCAAGAGCTTTCTGTTTACGATAATCTTGTTATGGGTGCATACTCACAAAAAGATAAATCTAAAATGAAGAAAAATATTGAAGAGATATATGAATGCTTCCCTCGACTTGAAGAAAGAAAAGGTCAAATGGCAGGTACTCTTTCAGGCGGCGAACAGCAGATGCTCGCTATGGGCAGAGCTATGATGAGTAACCCTGAGCTTCTTATGCTTGACGAACCGTCTATGGGTCTTTCCCCTCTTCTTGTCGACCAGGTATTTGACATTATAAAAACCTTCCACGAACGCGGTACAACAGTTCTTTTGGTTGAGCAAAACGCAGGTAAATCTCTTGCAATCTCTGACAGAGCTTATGTTTTGGAAAACGGCAAAATTGCTCTTTCGGGCACAGGCGCAGAGCTTATGCAAAGCGAAGAGGTTAAAAAAGCTTATTTAGGCGGTTAAAATTATATAAAATTAAAGAAACACAAGGCTTTAAAAAACTTTCGTTTTTTAAAGCCTTGTATTTTTATTCTTGTATTCTTATATTGTTTTACTTATTAACCGTAATCTCATAAGAGTCTGCACCGCCGTCTATTGTAATCTCAACAGCACTGTTATCACGAATGTTGCAGACTGTTTCAACGCCGTTTACCGTAACTCTGTAATCTTTAACTTTGTCTGAAAGTGTTACAATTACGGTAAATTTTTCGTTGTTGCCGAAATATTTGAAATTGCCCTTAAATGAAGTATTATCTTTATTAAATTCTTGGTAATCCACCCAAGTATCAAGACCTGTATTAAATGTACCCGGCTTGTAATATGCGGCGCTCCACAAGTTAATCGGTGATGAAAGACCGCCGAAATTATGAAACCAACCGCCTTTACCCGTAACAACATTTACCATTTCAAAGGTGTAGTAGCTGTATTCGACCTCACGCTTCCAAATATTAAGAGCCCTTTTCGCTATTTCAAAAGCGAAATCGCTTTCGCCCATATCGAGCATAGTTTTCCAAATAAACCATTGATGCGGAAACCAAACATGGCCGTTCCAATAGCCGTTCACCTTAAAATACCCTGCACTCATATCAACCGCGCTTATACCGTACGGGCAAAGCATTTCTGATTCACTTTTAAGATGTCCTAATATTCTGTCGGATTGCTCTTTTGTGCAAGCTCCTGCAATAATCGGATAAATACCGTCAAGACCTTTATTAACATTTTCACCGTTGTGAGTTCTGAAAATCTCTTTAGGTTCGTAATTTTCATCGTGTAAAACATAAGAAAAATATCCGCTGTCTTCATCCCAAGCGTATTTATGAAGCGATTTTGTAATGCGTTCTATATCTTGCGAATATGTTTCTGCATCTTTTGTTTTACCTAAAGCGATTGCAACCATTTTAAGAATTTTACCGCAACGAATAACCTGTGAAGAAGAAATAACAGGAGCCGCTTTATCGCGGACATTATCGTTCATCATCTGAACCTGTGCAGGGTAATCGTCCATACCGCTTGTTGAATAGAAGTAATCGTAGGTTGTAGTAAGTCCGCTTTTGAATTTGGCGGTTGTAGAACCGTCTCCCCTGCCGACTAAAAATTCATAAAAGCGTTTTGCTCGTGGGTACATTTCTAAAAGCTTTTCTTTATCATTATTTTCTTTTAAAAGCTCTAAATAAAGATACATTTGAACAGGCACGGGAGAGCCGTGAAGAAGAAATGCATAGTCGGGGTTATCCGTCTCGGTAAAATATGTATCTAAGCTGTAATCGGCAAATTTCTTTGAAAGAAGAGTCATACCAAGACCTATAAAGCCGGAGTCCCATGTATAAAGGCAATCCCAACGCTTACCGGGTGTGTGGTGAATAATATCTTCACCGTGCTTGTAAATGGGGTAAACGGCGTTTGTTAAAAGGGTTGCACCTAAAATATTATTTGAAAGCTCATATTTTTTACCGCTTTCGTTAAAACGGAATACTACTGCCTGACTTTTTGCTTTTTTGTAGATTTCTTCGTACTCTTCAACAGTTTTGTAATCTGTTTCGCCCAAAGAAATAACAGCATACTCAACCTTGCTTCCGCCGCTTTCTGCAAAAATAGTATGAACTATTGTGTTGTGGAAGAAGCCGTCATCACTGTGCTTTCTGTTAAACGCACCTGTAAAGCTTTCGGTTACATCGTCAAAGCTGACATCTGCATTTGAAAGGCGGGCAGACATACAATCTTCAAGAGAGCCTGTAGGAATTCTTCTGTAATGAGTATTCTCAGAAAAAGTCCTTAAAACATATTCCCCCTTAACATTTTGATATTTTAATTTAGAAATATATCCCCCGTCTTTTGCTTTTTCTTCCGTTATTTCAGGTATAAAGTTATTTTCGTCTTTATAAACTCTGAAATTCATAATATCCGCTTCTTCAATTACGCATAAAAAGTCAAGCTCAACAGCGCCTGTACCAACAGATACAAGTTCAATTTTCATTTCGCCCTTAGTAAGTTTGCCAAACTCGACAACTTTAATATCAAGCTTATCTGTAGCAGAAAAAACAACCTCTTTACCGTTTAACAAAAATGCGGCGTCACTCTCTCCCGTAATATAGTGAACACCCACCATTTTGCCCTGTTCATAGTGAATATCACTTGTTCTATAGCGAATAAAAAGAAGTGCGTTTTCGTAATCTTCGGGGATTTCAAGGGTGTATGATACTCTGTCGCCTTTTTCTGCACCGAAAGGCTTAATAACTCTGTGCGGCATGTGCCATTTATCTACTCTGTCACCAAGTCCGTTTTCGTTTACAAAATCAGGACTGCGGAATTGACCTTTTTTCATACCGTCAGGATTTTGCTTATCCCACGGTCTGGGGGTGTTGTACTCATATTCGTCATAATCCAAAGCGTCTTTATAAACGCATTTCGATGGCGTAATAAGCCTTGTAAAATACAGGTAAGGGTATTCAATAGAACTAAAATAATTCACAAGAAAATTTCCCATAATCTCTGAATTATTTACGATTTCTGTTCTGACTAATGTGCTGTTTTCGTCAATACGGGAAAAGGACACATCAGCATATATTTTGTCCTTCCACTCTAAATCGTAGCGGTATGAATAAAAAGAATAATCGGGACTGCAAAGCCAAGGGTGTACCCCTGACGGCACGGTAACATTAGGTATTTTTACATCCATACCGAAAACAGCAGGAAGTACCGTAAAATCAAACCTTACACCGCTTTTAAATTTGTGATTTGCTATGTGAGAAAGACCCATATATTTTTTACTGTACGGACCCCACTCCGGAAAACATTTTGATACCATAAAAGCACCCCTTACATATTTATTCCTTTTCATTATATCAAAAAGTCATATAAAAAAGCAATGCTGTATTGCAACAACATTGCTTTATTTTTTTATAATGATTTAAAAGTGTAGCCGTTGGCTCTTGCATAGTCGATTATATCGCCTAAAGCCTCTGCATTGTCGTAAGATACAGCATGAAGAAGCAATACACATCCGGGGTGGAGCCTGCTTGTAACAGTATTGAAGGCGTAATCTTTGCCCTTTCTGTTATCAACATCCCAATCGGCGTAAGCACTTGACCAAAATACGGATTTATAGCCGATGCTTTGCACTAACTCTAAAGAATTTTTGGAACAAGCACCCTCCGGAAAACGAAAATAGTTTGAAGAGTACCCGAAATGCTCTCTTAAATAATCGTCTAACTCCTGAATTTCTTCTACCATTTGAGTACGGGTAATTTTAGAGAAATTCGGGTGGGTTGTTGAGTGATTACCCACAATGTGACCCTCGTTTATCATACGGGCTATAATATCAGGATTTTCTTTTACATTAGGCAGTGTAACAAAAAATGCGGCAGTAACATTCTTTTCCTTTAAAGTGTCTAAAATATCTTCTGTACAGCCGTTTTCGTACCCGCAGTCAAAGGTTAAATATATAACCTTTTCACCGCTTGTATCTAAACACAATCCGCCGTATTTCTCATAAATCTTTTGATTATTGACCGATATTTCATTTGGAACGCCGTTTTTTGAAACACCGTAGCTGTGATTTAAGGTTTCTGTAGAAAGTCCGCTAAGGTTATCAGGGTCAACTATGGGAAAATCTCTTTTAGGTAAAGGCTCAAGACCTGTATAGGTTTTATCTGTACCCGTTTTTTTGCCGTAAATTGAATTAACTTCTATGGTTGTATTTCCCATTAAATCAGGCTCGGGAGCGTCTTCATCGCCCTCTTCACCGCTTTTCTTTCCGCCGTCTTCGCTTTTTTCGGATGTTACATTCTCTGTAGTATACGGCTCTTTGCTGTCTGAGCCTTCGCAACCGACTAAGCAAAAGCATAAAATCATTATAAGTAATAACAAAACAAATTTTTTCATATCTTTACACCCGCAAGGGGCTGTAAAAACAAAGATTTTTACAGCCCCCTTTTTCTAATTACTTCATAAAGTAGTTTACTTCATCAAGAAAACGGTCAACTGTTTTTGCACCTTTTTTAATCATTTTCTTTGCTTTTGCTGTTTTTGAGCGTTTGTTCATAAGACCTGCCGTTACAGCGGCTGCTGTACCGACTGCCATTAAAGCGCTTCCGGCTTTAATCATATTTTTTTCTTGCATCATAAAAGCACCTCCATTCGTTTTTTTCTCATTAAAAGTTTGTCCGTAATACTTGTAAAAAACAATGGAAATGTTATAATAAATTGCAAATAATATTTTTAAAAATTTTTTGAAGGATTTAAAAATGAGTGAAATAAATATAGTTTTAGTCGAGCCGGAAATTCCTCAAAATACCGGTAATATTGCAAGGACCTGCGCAGTTACGGGTGCCAGGCTTCACATTGTAAAACCTATGGGATTCAGTATAGACGATAAAAAATTAAAACATGCAGGTCTTGACTATTGGCATTTTCTTGACATTACTTATTATGACAATTTAGAAGATTTTTTTAATAAAAACTCTGACGGTAATTTTTACTATTTTACAACAAAAGCCCGTCAAACGCACTCAGACCCCAAGTATTCGGATAATGCATTTTTGTTATTCGGCAAAGAATCTAAAGGTTTGCCCGAAGAATTGCTTTTGAAAAATCCCGAAAGATGCGTCAGGATACCTATGATAGACGAGGCTCGCAGTCTTAATCTTTCTAATTCGGTAGCTATCGGCGTATACGAGGTTTTAAGGCAATACGGCTATCCGGAGCTTCAGAACAAAGGTCAGCTTCACAATTACAAATGGAGCGAAGAAAACGAAATTACTTGAGGTAAACTATGAAAATAGGTGATTTGGAAATAACAGAAAAAGCGGCTCTCGCTCCTCTTGCGGGAGTTGCCGACAGAGCTTTCAGAGAACTTTGCAGAGGTTACGGCGCGGCTTATACGGTTTGTGAAATGGCAAGCGCCAAAGGCATTAGCTTAGGCGATAAAAAAAGCGAAGAACTGCTTTCTATTACAGAAACAGAGCGTCCTGCAGGCGCTCAGATTTTCGGTAACGACCCTTTTATTATGGCAGAGGCCGCAAAACGGGCTTTAGACTTTAATCCGCAGTTTATAGATATAAATATGGGTTGCCCTGCACCTAAGGTTGTATCATCAGGCGGAGGGGCGCTTCTTATGAAAAGCCCTGAGCTTGCCGAAAAAATAGTTAAAGCGGTGGCAGAGGTTTCTACAGTGCCTGTAACGGTCAAAATGCGTTCAGGCTGGGATGAAAACAGCATAAACGCAGTTGAACTTGCTAAAAGATGTGAAAACGCAGGAGCTTCGGCTATTACGGTTCACGGCAGAACAAAGGCGCAAATGTATGCGCCGCCTGTTAATACCGATATTATTAAACAAGTAAAAAATGCTGTTTCTATTCCTGTTATCGGCAACGGTGATGTTACAGACGGCATCAGTGCCGCCCGTCTTTTAGAGGAAACAGGCTGTGATATGGTTATGGTTGGCAGAGGAGCTCTCGGCAGACCGTGGGTATTCAAAGAAATAAATGCCTATTTGGAACACGAAGTAATATTACCTGAACCGCCTGCTGTTGAACGAATGAGAGTTATGCTCGCCCATATAGAAAAGCTTTGCGAATACAAAGGCCCTCGGGTTGGCATAAGAGAAGCAAGAAAGCATGCCGCCTGGTACACAAAAGGACTTCACGGCGCCGCCAATTACCGAGCAAGAATAGGCGGAATAAACTCCATAGAAGATTTAAGGCAAATAGCGTTAGAGCTTGTAGAAGCTAACAGCATATTCAGCTAACAGCCGACAGCTAATAGCTTGCTATCGCGTGAAGCAAGATATTAGTGCTTTGCGTTATAATAAATAAAGAAAACTAAAAATCAACTATATTTGCTATGCAAATAGTTTAAATATGACAAAACCGATAGTAGTCTATATTTTAAAACTACTATCGGTTGGTTTATTAAGTACATTTTAGCGATAGCTCGCTGTAGGCTGTTAGCTGAATACGCTGTCGTCTAATCATAGCATTTTACTGCTTCCATATTTTATTCAATGAAAATCAGCGCAAAATATGATAAAATTTGCTTGCCGAGAATACATTCGGCTTTCCACTCAAATAAATTAAAGGATAAAGCAATGAAAAAATCATTAAACAGAATATTTTTAACAGTAATGTGCGGATTGATTTTATTATCAACTTTCGCTCATAATACTAAAGCAATTTCTGCTGTGAGCATTTACGGAGCAGGCAGGGTAAATACCGCGCAGACAAATCTTAATGTCCGCTCTTCGCCTAACAAATCTTCTGCCGTAATAGGCAAAATCCCCAAAGGTAATGTTGTGACTTTACACTCAAAACAAAACGGATTTTGGTATGTTTCTTTCGGTAACAATTACTACGGCTATTGCAGTGCGGATTATATTGAAACACTTTCTACAAATGTTAAAAGGGTAAATGTTTCAAGCGGTACGCTCAGAGTGCGCAAGAGTGCAAGTCTTAACGCCGATACAAAAGATTATCTCGCTAAAAATACAAATGTTACTGTTATTTCAACTAACGGAAGCTTTTCAAAAATCGTTTACAACGGCGGCAGAGTCGGGTATGTATATTCATCATATCTTTCGGGCAATTCGGGCAGTTCGTATAATTCTGTCAAACTTAATGTACCGAATTTCAAGCAAACCGACTCCCGATGGGCAAATGTAATAATAGGCACATCTGGTCAAACAATATCTAAAATCGGTTGTGCTACCACAGCTCTTTCTATGACTGAAAGCTACAGGACTAATACTACAATTTACCCTAATGAAATGGCTAAAAAACTGACCTATTCTTCAGGCGGCTCTGTATATTGGCCGGATAATTACAAGCAAATTACCTCAAGTGAGAATTATTTAAGCAAAATTTATAACCTACTGCAAAAAGGTGTACCCGTTATTTTAGGCTGTAAAAACAGCGGCGGCAGTATGCACTTTGTAGTTGTAACCGGTGTAAAAAGCACTACCTCGCTTAAAACCTCTGATTTTTATATAAATGACCCCGGCTCAAACACAAGAACTACCTTAAATCAATTTATATCGGCTTACCCGAATTTTTACAAAATATTGCACTATTAACAAACATCGGCTTGCTTTCTGACAATAACTGTAACACGAACCGGCCGTTTCCCTTAACGCAAAATTCTGTTCACCGCCGACTGTATTGCGTTACATTCATATCCTACCACTCACGACAGCAAGCTATTAGCTGTCGGCTGTTAGCTGTTAGCTGAATAAGCTGTCGGCTGTTAGCTATTAGCTGAATATGGAGTATTCTCAAAAAAATTGAGAATATTCCGTTTACTACTTCCTTTTTTATTATAAAAGTGTTATACTAATATTTGTGTGAATATGCTGACGCATATTTAATTGGTTTTAGATTATTTTCTGCCGTGTTGGCCGGTTTTTTTGTCAACATAAATTTATAGAAAAGGTTGTGTAGTTTGTGGAGAAATTCGTTATTCACGGCGGCAACAAACTCCATGGTAATATAAATATCAGCGGTGCAAAAAATGCCGCGCTTGCTATTATTCCCGCCGCTTTGTTTTCAAGCGGCATTTGCCGAATAGAGAATGTTCCCGAAATCAGCGATGTTAACACAATGATTAAAATATTAAGAAGTTTGGGTGCAGTTGTTACAGTACCTGAAAAAAATGTTTTAATTATTGATTCAACCAATGTAAAGCCTATTACAATACCGGATGAAATGACGAGAAAGCTTCGTGCTTCGTATTACCTTTTAGGCGTTTTGCTGGGCAATTTCGGCAGAGCGGCAGTTGCCATGCCGGGCGGATGTTATTTTGGTGTTCGCCCTATAGACCAGCACATTAAAGGCTTTGAGGCACTCGGTGCAAAGGTTAATACCGACAGCGCTATTGTCAGAGTCGAGTCAAACGGTCTTTACGGCTCTTCGGTTTATCTTGATGTTGTATCTGTAGGCGCTACAATAAATGTAATGCTTGCATCAGTTAAGGCAACAGGTCTTACCATAATTGAAAATGCGGCAAGAGAGCCTCATATAGTTGACCTTGCTAACTTTTTAAACTCAATGGGGGCCGATATTCGCGGTGCAGGTACCGAGGTTATTAAAATTCGCGGCGTTAAAGAAATGCACGGCTGCACATACTCGATTATTCCCGACCAGATTGAAGCAGGAACATATATGGTAGCGGCTGCGGCTTGCGGCGGCGATGTTACTATTGATAATGTTATTCCAAAGCATTTGGAATCTATTACAAATAAGCTTGAGGACTGCGGAGTTACCGTTATTGAAGATGACGAAAGCGTCAGAATTATATCTGACGGCACAGGTGTTAAGCCTTGCAGAGTCAAGACAAGCCCACACCCCGGATTCCCTACGGATATGCAGCCTCAGCTTGCTACACTTCTTTGCACCTGCAAGGGCAAAAGCACAGTTGTTGAAGATGTTTGGGACAACCGTTTTAAATATATTGACCAATTAAGGCGTATGGGTGCCGATATAATAGTTAACGGAGATACGGCTGTTATTACGGGTATTTACAAGCTTCATGCGGCTCCCGTTGAGGCAGATGACCTTAGAGCGGGTGCGGCAATGGTTATTGCAGGTCTTATGGCTGAGGGCACAACAACTGTCGGAAATATTAAACTGATAGACCGCGGCTACGAAAATCTTGTTGAAAAGCTTACTGCCGTAGGTGCAGAAATTTCACGAAAAGAATTTGAAGAGGAATAATTTAATATGATTAGATTTTGCCCGCTGTTTTCGTCAAGCAGCGGCAATTCTGTTTACATCGGCGATAATGACGGCGGTATTTTAGTTGATGTAGGCAGAAGTGCCAAACAAACAGAAATTATGCTAAAAAATATAGGCGTAGATATAAACACAATAAAAGGCATATTTATTACCCACGAGCACTCGGACCATATATGCGGTGTTAAAGTATTTGCCAAAAGGTACAACATACCGGTATACGCTTCTACAGCCACTATTTTAGAATTAAAGCGCAAAGAAATTTTAACGCCGTATCATATTGATATTACAGTAAATGACTCACCTGTTTGTATTGCAGGAATGAGTGTACAGCCTATAAAAACCTCTCACGACTGCGCCGATGGGAGAGGTTATGTTATAACGGGCAGTGACGGTTCAACTAAAGTCTCTGTTGCCACCGACACAGGCTATGTTACAAACGATATTTTAGAAAAAATCTCAGGCTCAAAGCTTTTGTATATAGAGTCTAACCATGATGTTGAAATGCTGAGAAGCGGTCCCTATCCTTATCAGCTTCAGCAACGGATATTATCAAACATAGGTCACCTTTCAAACGACTCCTGTGCCGCCGCTTTAAAAACACTCATAAACAACGGCACAACTCATATTATACTTGCACATTTAAGCCAGGAAAACAACACGCCGGAGCTTGCATTTAACACAAATGTAAACGCCTTAACCGAAATAGGCGCATTAAATAACAGAGATTACATTTTAAAGGTGGCAAAACCCGAAAACGACAGCGGAGTAATAACCGTATAAAACTACATATAAGAAAACAACGAGCAGCCGAATACAGTTGCTCGTTGATTATTTATTATTTCAAGATTTTTTGAGTTTTTTCACAACCAATTTTAAAACATCCGCAAATATATCTCGGCAGATAAGACATATTGCCAAAACCGAAACTACCGATACAATATAATACGGATTTTTATCCATACTTATCAGCACAGTTTCAGCACCGAGTATGAAATACACAAGGATGTCCCGTTTAATTCTTATATTAAACTGAAACAACCTTCTTGAGTGAATTGCTCTTACTACCCAAATAATCATATAACTAACCATCGTTGCAATTGCGGCACCCATTGCACCAAATGATGGTATTAAAGCAAAATTCAAACCAATATTTGCTATTGCACCAATCAATGTAGAATAAAAGAGCATTTTTGTTTTTTTAGACGATGTATACACACTGCCATAAAATGCCGCTAATGAATTGAACATAGAAGCACATATTAGTACCGGTGTATATTTCCACGCGAGGTAAAAATCATTTGAGAATAGAAATTTTGCTAATATTTGCACTGCCCCTATTAAAATCGCCGCACCTATATAAAGCAAACTTTCATATTTATCATATATATTTGCATAGAATTTTTTTGATTCTTCGCTGCCGAAATTCTCTACGGCAGAAATCTGCCAAGCACTGATAAATATAGTAATTACAATGGTTAGAATTGACGGAATTTTATATGCGACAGAGTAAATTCCGTTTACAGCGACACCCCAAAAATAAATTAAAATATATTTATCTGACGAGTTACTAACCCACCAGCTAACAGTGTTAGGAATCATAGGTGCAGCATATTTGACCATTTGTTTAACAAGAGAAAGTTTTATTTTGCTAAACGAAATTATATATTTGTAAACCTTAGCCGCCAAAAATGCGTATAAAGCAGCTACCGCGTGACCTACAATAAATGCAGAAAGATAACCCTTAACACCCCAATTAAATACAAGCAAAAATAAAATGTTACACCCAATGTAAATAAAAGTATTTACCACTCCTGCAATTGAATATACAGTAACCTTCTCTATACCTTTTACAAACTGTAATACCAAATTATAAACAATGAGTGAAATATAATATAGAACAAACTGCCATACATATAGCTTTACGGTATCAAAAAATCTTAAAAACTGTGCACCTGCAACTACAACTGCACAACCTACAAGAGAGATATATAAACCAACCGAAAAGACTTGCTTTTTGTCACCGGTTTTATCTAAGGCAAACCTTAATACGGCTTCATATATTACTAATGTAAAAATAGGCATAATTAAATTTACACTTGTAGTTATTACATCAGCCGTACCATATTCTTCGGTAGAAAGTATTGCAGTATAAAACGGTACAAGCAAAAAACTCAATAATTTGCTTGCAAAATTGCCCACTGTTAAAAGTGCAACATTTTTTCCTAACTTTTGATATTTTCCCAACTTTATTCTCCGATTCTTAGAATTAATTAGTAATTATTTTTACTTTAAATGTAATTTTCTCAATATTTTAACAATAGCCGCTTTTCTTTGGTTGTTCTTTTTTATCTTTTCGCTCATTTCAACACATTTATCTGCTATATATGTATATCCGTGAGTATTATATTCACTCCAAAACAACTCTCTGTTACCGGGCTTGTTCGTTGGATTTTCAAGATTTGGTTGCATTAATTGATTTAAGTCAGCCTTCTTATATTCTAATTCATGGTTTACTCGTTCAATCAATGTTCTTCCTAAATCGGTGTTTACAAGAACGAAAGATACCCCTTTAGAAGTATCCCACTCCGGTGCAACTCTTTTAATGCCCCAAGCATCTGCCAATGTAATATCTGATATACGGTTTGTTGATGCGTATGGACAAACATAACAGCTTGGTCTTAAGAACATGTGAGAATAAAATATCGCAGTATATCTTTCGCTTGATATTTTATTACTTTTGCCGGTATATGTTTCTATATGAGAATCCCAACCAAAAGATTTATCTCGAAAATCTGCTGAAATTATTTTTTCGCCTAAAGTTCTTTCAACTTCAGTTAAATTATCTTTCCAGAGCTTAGGGCTTACAACACCGTGGCAAACAACATCCATAGTAATAAGATTGTTTGCAGTATCTTTTATACCGCGATTTTTAAGATACGATTTTAAGCCTGCAACCTGACACGCTGTCCCTGAAAATAAAACTTTTTTATTCTCTTTTAAATCACTATACACTTGCGAATATGTACTCTCTGTATTACTTTGAACATATTTAGAACCGCAAAACGCATTACGCTCCGTTTTTGTTGTTGCTCTGCCGTGAGAAACCGTTAGATTGTCATTAAACTTGGCACCGTAAACGATACCCCCATCCTCTAAAACAGCATCCGAAACGGCTACAAACACTCCGCCTGAACGGCTTCTGAGCCTTTTTTCATCTTCTTTTAAGTAACCTACAAAGGCATCTACTGTTTTATCGGTATTTCTTGAATGAGTAGTTTTAGAAAACGAACAAGCGTTAACGCACTTACCGCAGGATATACAAAGACTACGGTTAATAACAGGGTAAAGAAATCCCTCATCATCTGCAACCATATTTATGGCTTTGTTTGGGCAAATCTGTTCACAAGCACGGCAACCGCAACATTTCTCTTTAGAGATAGGCAATACAATTTTATTGTTGCAAAATTTTTTTATACTTTCAAAATACTTTTTAGAATCTGCTCTTTTCTCAGAAATAAGCTCTTTTACACTATTATAATCAGTATCACTTTCTTCAATGGAATCTGTTTTCATAACGCGACTTTCTAACCCAAAATCATTGACAAAATCAATCAATCTTGAGTTTGGCGCACCCTCAGTCTGCTGATATTTAAGGCAAAACGGTTTTTCAAAAATCACAGAAAACATTAAACCGTGAAAAGAGTTTGTTACAACAAAACCCGCATTTGCAAAAAGACCTACAAACTCTGCCGGAGAAAGAAATCCTCTATATGAATATTCTTTAGAGCGTTTAATTGCATCTGCTATGTATACAACCTTTGTATTGTTTTTTTCTGCCAAAGCTTTTGCGTAATTGTTGAGTTCTTCACTTTTTTCTAATGTATATAATAACACATAGCCGCTATCATCAGGTTTCTTCGCTACGGACTCCCAATCATTTTTTGTTAACAGCAAGGTAGGGTCAAGAGATACCTCGCTATTGCGTCCAAGCAAATCTGCAATAATTTGTTTACCGGTTTTTTCCCTTACGGAAAGCTTTTGAAATCTTTGTAATAACTCTCTGTAAATCTGCTCTTGTCCTACAGGTATTTTTTCAAAACCAAAGCTTGCGGCATAAGAGAATTTCTTTTCATCACAAGCAAAATTCAAGAAAAATGCCTTATCTAACCCACTCCATTTTAAGTTCCAAACCTGGTCGCTCCCCGATATAAATCCATCGTATTTATCATTCAAGGTTTCAAGTTCTCTTTCACTAAAAATAGGTTCCGACAGTTGCAAATACCTATTTATAAATGCATCAAACTTTTTTCTTTTGTTTTTATTATTAGGAGCAAAGGCAACTTCACGAACAAAGGTTTTGGGATTTTTCAAAACATTCGCTTTAATCGGTTTATAAAAGTGTTCAATAAACTCACTTCTATAATCAATAATATCGCTTTCTATACCCATAGATTTAAGGTATTTCTGCAAAGCAAAAGCTTGCAAAACCGCACCGTAATTAAGTGCCCTATGGTATGTTACAATACCAAGCTTCATAAGCTGCCCTCCGTTAAACTTATATAGCGTTCACCGAGTATTCTTGCATTTTCATCATTATCATACCCCGCACTTTTAATAAGCTTTGTGGTATTTGTTCTCTCATAATCTGAGTTTGCCGCAATTACCTCTGCCCACTCTTCAGCGCTTTTTTCTAAGGAGATAAATTCTAACAAATCTGTCACTTTAACAGAATCGGGCACAACCTTTTCAGATGTAAATGTTTTAAGACCTGCTGCCTGTGCTTCAATTAAAACTATACCTAATCCTTCAAAAACAGACGGAAGCAAAAAGGCGTCTGCCCCCTGTAATAATTCGTCTACATCACTTCTGCTGCCTAACATTTCAACACTTTCTTCTATATTAAGCTGCTGAATCTTTTCGAGCATTTTGTCTTTTAAAACGCCGTCACCCACTACAAGAAGCTTTGCGTTTGGTTTAAATTTTTTTAATTTGGCAAAAACTTCTAATAAAAATACAGGATTCTTTTGAGGGTCAAGTCTGCCGACAAACATAATAACAAAGCTGTTTTCAAGCTTATTTGCTTTTCTTACTCTGTTTCGTGTATTTTCACAGAAAGCAAATTTTTCAGCGTCTATTGCATTGTTTACAACAGTAGCATTTCTGCCGAACATCCAGCTTGCCGCAAGGGTTGAGCAAGCAAAATACTCTGTTGCATATCTCGGCAATAATACACGGTTACTTGCAATAATCATTTTTTGTACTTTTGACGGCTCTGTTCCGTAGCCTGCATTATGTGCATGTGCAATACGCACTTTTATTCCGTATTTTTTTGCATATTTTAAAATATCTATATTGATTAGTGATTGAAAATTACAATGAACTGCCTGAAAATTATGGGCATATTTCTTAAAAAATTCATCAAGGTTTTTATAATATGCCTTTATTCCGTTTCTGCGGGACATATTCAAATAATATATATTGCCGCCGAGAGCTTCTATTTCATCCTGACAAGCAATTTTTTCCTCATATACATTTAGAAAATCGAACTGCACTCTGCTTTTATCCAAAGCGCGGTATTGGTTCATAATAAATGACTCTGTTCCCCCGAAATACGGCGACATACCAACCTGTAAAACACGAATAGTTTTATTAGCCTTCATAATTTTCACCTGACACCAATTCTTTATAAATGTTTATATAATTATTCGTCATTACATCTTTTGAATAACGGGCCTTTGCTTCAATTTCTATTTGTGCCGATTTATCTTTACTAAGCCATTTTTCAACAACTTTTTCTAATTTATCCAAGTCGCCGTACTCTACAAATTCACTGTAGTCGTTTAATGATATTTGCTCAGGCGCACCTGCTTCAAAACCGACTACGGGAGTACCGCAGCATAAGCTTTCGGCACAAATCATAGAAAATGTTTCTCTTTTACTTGTAAGCAAAGTAACATCTGCCATAGAGTAATATTCCGCAAGCTTTGACTGCTCGTTTACTCTGCCCAATAGTTTAACATTTTCGGGAACTGCTCCGTTCAGATTGTAAGAACCGGCAACAACAAATTCCACATCAGGCATTCTTTTAGCAAGCTCTAAAACGAAGTAACCGCCTTTTATGTGTGTAGGGTCGTCATTAAAATACGGTGACGCATGAAAAACAACTTTTTTCTCGTTCTTGGCAACAGGGCGTTTGTAAAACACAGATGTATCTAACCCATTGTATATAACCTTATTTTTTTTACCGCATAATACAGAAGAGTCTTTCGCTCTTTCCATAAGCCACGGCGAAACCGAAACAACAGTCAAATTATCCATCCCGCAAAAAGCATCGTACATTTTTTGCCACATTGTACGGGTCTTATCAAAAAACAGCGAGCCTGTTTCAGTCTTCCAGATAGGGCAATCACCGCAACCCGGATTATTTTTCCACCTGTCGCAGGATAAAGAATACCCACAACCGCCTGTATACATAAATTCAGCGTGCAGTGTTAATACGGTATGTATATTTTTAGTCTTTAAGTAACAAAGCAATCTGTATATATTAACAAAATATCCGTTTATGCACTGAAGATGAACTACATCCGGTTTTTCTGCTTCTATAAGCTTAATCAATTTTTTTGTTGAAAGATTACAGCCGCCGTACATAACACCTGTAATTCTTGAAAATAAATTATTTACCTTAGCATAAGCCTCGGAACACGTCTTAAAAACATCGGCTCCTTCACAAGATGCACCTCTGCCGTAGCATACTATAGATTCTATTCCCTTTTCTTTTAAGCCTTGGTGCAGAACTGCGGTTATTTTACCGGTACTTCCCGTACCGTAAACGCAGTTGACTTGTAGTATCTTCATAATTAATCCTCTAAAAGTAACGATTGAAAAGCTTCCTTGTTAATTTTTATGTTATGATTTTGTTCTGCAAGCGCCCGGCTGTTTTGAGAACATGTTTCATAAACATTTATATCGGTTAAAGCATTCATTATTTCAGCTTCTAATTCGCCTTGTTCGGTAATTAACACAGCGGCATTTTTACCTTTTAAATACTGAATAACCGCCATATTTTCGGGTGCATACACAAACAAACAACAGCCTACTGCCAAATTATCGGCAATTTTAGTAGAGAATGCATATTTTAAATCTTCTTTATAAAAGGGTTCAAAGCTTTCAATATGCAGAAGATATTTACTCTCACGAAGTATAGCTTTTAATTCTTCATAAGGTATAAAGCCGTTAAAACGAATACCCTTGCAATTTTCCAATTCCGTTCGTACATCTTCATTCGGTACTTTACCGTAAACATCTACAACCGTTTCAGGTGAAACATTTTGCAATGCATTTGCAAACTCAATTAAGCTTTTATGCCGCAATAAGCCTAAATTACCCGCGTAAACTATTTTATTTTTTTTATTTAAACAAACCTCTTCTTCGGTAAACTCAGATGTATTCATAATTACAAAGCTTTCGTTTCCGTATACTTTATCGTAATCACCGCCCAAAAGGTCGCAGTTATAAACCTGAGCTTTAGAGCTTTTTACCAACTTATCGTAAGATTTTTTAAACACACGGTTTAATACAGGGTAAAAAATTGACGATATTTTATTTTCAGGCAAATAGCTTTTTTTCTTAAAATAGTAGCCCTCTGTATTATACACCACTATGGGTGCAGAATACTTTTTGCTTACGTTAAGTGCTAATTCAAATAAAAAGCCTGCGTCTCCCGCCTGAACAAGAATAACCTCAGGCTGCACATTTTCAACCCACCGGTTAAGCTTGCTTTTGTTCCACAAATTACTTCTCCAGACGAATTCTCTGGCTAAATACACAAGCGAATTTTTGTGCATATTTTTCTGAGGTGCGTTTTCTTCTTTAATTTCTTCTGTTTTATCTCCGGCAAAACTCTGCGGTTTTTCAACAGTATATCCTGCAGGAGTTCTTTTTATAACAGACTTTGCAACAGACGAATCTGTTAGGCAAAAATAATCTTCGCATATATCAAAATCGGGCTGTTCCGGGTGAATGTAAAGCTGTGCAATTTTATCTTTAGGCCATCCGCTTAAATAATTTGACAGCGTTCTGCCGTTAGACCCGGTTTTTGAAAGGCAGTTGTGACTTATAATCAAAAGTTTTTTGTAATCTTTCATTTTTATAATTCGCTCTTTTCGTTTGACAATGCATTATAGAATAAAATCGGCATTGAAACAATAAACATAGTTGCCATAATCGAAACTACAGGTGTATCGAGCAGCACCACTGCCTCAACACCGGCATATATTAAATACACCATTGTAGATACAAGACACAGATTACCAATGTTTTTATCGTATTTTTTACACTTAAAACCGTAACTGATTGATTTTAAGATTACTAAAATTTGAAGAGCAAAATTTATTACGCCGCCGACTATAACATTTTTAAGATATGTGTTGTGGTAATAACGGTTGCCCGTATAACGCAATGCTAAAGCCGAGGCATTGGTATTGCCGTAACCGAACCAAAGCTGTTTACCCTTTATTAACGGAAGCATACATTCAACAAGATTGTTCCTTGCTTCTAATGAATCTGTATCACTGAACAAATTATTAGTAATAAAATTGTTTACAGCACCTACATTCTTTGTTAATATGAGTATTACCACAACCAACAAGACTAACATAACTGCGTCTTTTATTTTTTTGCCTCTGCTTATAAAGAGAGACGCAACAATTAAAACCGATGTAATAAGAACTGCCGTACGGCACATTGCCATAAGTTCATTTATAAGAAAAATAAATGTAAATACCGACCATTTGGTTTCTTTTAAGTTGATGGAAAGTATTGACGCTGCAAGAGAGCCGAATATAAGAAAAACACCGTATGTATTTTTATTATCAAAAAATGAAGATATATTTTCTGAACTGTACAATGTTAACGATGTTATATGCAGCAAGCTGTTAAAGTGTATAATCATATTATAAATTGACGCAACAAGCATAAAATACGCAATAACCTTGTAAAATGAATGTATTGCATCAACCGTAATCAAGAATTTATCTTTAACACCTTCGTATAAAATATAAAGCAGCAGCAATTCAGTAACAAGTGCTGTTATTTCTGTAAAAAAGCTGACATTATTTATTAAAACAGTCCCCGCAACATTTATAACACTCACCAGCATATATAGTATAGAAAACAAGCTGATTTTACCTGAATTATATCTCAGTATCATAATAAATGTTAATGCGCCAACCGCTACTAACTTATATAATGTATCAAACATAGAGCCGTTAAAACCCAAAAGCTGCGGAAGCATAGCTATAATAACAAACCAGCCAAAAAGCAGCGGTATTTTATCTGCACCTTTTTTTACCATTATCTGTAATCCCCAATTTTTCTCATCCCGTTTTTAAACAGACCGTAAATTCTGACAAATCCGTAAGATTTATCTAACTTTGAAAGCTTGTATGCATAATAAAGGAATATAAGCTTTTTTGTTTTTGGAAACGCAGTTGCATAAACCATACCGCGATCTTCAAAAAACTTATCGTTAATACCTTTATACCAGCTTGACTCAGAATCATCTACACTGCCAAGACAGTATGTATCGGAATAAAGCTTAAGACCGGCGTCCAAACAATCTTTAACAAATATAGAATCCTCTCCGCTGTTAAACTCTGCGCCGCCGCCAAACAAAAGCGAAAAAGCAATTCTCTCTCTTAAAAGTGCCTTACGCCTTGCCGCTAACAAAGTTGCGCCGTAACGCATAGAGTTAAAAGCGTGTAATCGCTTATTTTTTTGATTATCTCTATGACCGCCAATGTTTTTGTTTGAGTTTTCTAACCTGATATTAAAACAAACAACATCGGCATTTTTATTTGCTTCAAAGACTTTTACAACCTCTTGGGCATATCCGTCTTCATAAACCATATCGTCATCTGCAAATAAAACAATATCTGCCGTAGCGTTCATTAAACAAGTATTTCGACTAAGTCCTATACCTCTATCCGCCATAGAAATCCATTTTATTGCATAACCGTTATACTCAAAACAGCATACCTCATTTTTATCACATTGATTAACGATTACTGCATCGGATTGTATATTCATTTTTTCTAAAAGGGCATAATCTGTTTGGTTCATTGTAGAAATCAAAACTTGTAATGTCATATTTTTGCACTCATTTCATTTATAACAGAAATTATTTTTGGGTATGTTTTTTGCCTGTCAAAGCACTCTTCTGCCATTCTTTTAGCATTACAACCCATTCGCTCTTTTAATGCAATATCATACAATTTTTCGATTGCCTCGGCTACAGACTGCGGATTGCCGTTTTCGCAGTTTATACCACATTCGTATTTCTCCAAAAGCTCACGGTATTCTTTTGAATTATGTGTGTTGACTACGGGAACTCCCGCCATAGCATAATCAGAAACCTTGTTTATTATAGACGCCGCCGACCTGCCTGCAATAGGGTTAACGGCAACATCACACGCCATTAAATTAGCCATCATATCACCGTAGCTCAAAAAGCCCATAAAATCACAGTTTACATTTTTCTCTGCCGCGTACTTTTTAAACTCATCCGATAATACGCCCTCGCCCATAATTTTAAATACAATATTTGAATTACCTTTTTTGTTTAAGAGTGATATTGCGTCTATAATCAAAGGAATATCGTAGCTGTGGCCCAATGCGCCTGCGTACCCAACCCAAAATTCGTTTTCGTTCTTTTCAACAGTCTTTTCGCTGATTTCTCTGTTAACTAACTCCGAATCTGTGCCGATAAACAAGCTCACTCCGTTTGAATCTTTTGAATTTTTACTTAAGCCGCGCTGAACATAAGTATCGGAAACCGCCATAATTTTATCTGCTCGCTTGTATATAGCATTTGCCTGCAACATCATAGGTGAAAATAAAACATCTGACACAACAGGTATATTTATGGCCATTTTAAACGCTTCCGGCCACAAATCCTGTATATCTACTATAACTTTAATACCGTTACGGTTAGCATATTTAGTTACTGCACTGCCTACGCTTAAAGACGGAACCGAACAAATAATAATATCCGGCTTCTTTCTTGTTTTTAAGTATTTAACAACCTCTTTAGCAAAACAATGATGGCTGTAAATTCTTTTAAGTGATATATTCTTTTTGTAGCCCGGTTCATGCAATAATGTTACCTTGTAATCAGCCGGTATACTTTTCGTGTATTCTAAATCGCGCTGTTGCTTTGTTTGATGCCTGAATGACGATGATACAACCTCTAACTCAAAGTCAGGGTTTGATGATAAAACATCTGCCATTGTTCTGTACCGGCTGCTTTGTTTTTCAAATTCAAAGTGCCAAAAATTGCAAATTAACAGAATATCCATTTTCTTCCTTTAACGCTCCTTCAACCAATGTTACAGCAGTATTCTTATATTTAATCTTCCGATGATACCTTCTGAATTTAAGAAAAAATCTGCTATAGTTGAACTTTATATGCCTATAACCTTTTAAATTCTTATAATATTCAGCTTTCGCTTACAATTTTATTAACAATGGAAATCAAATCTTGTCTGTTCTGTTCAAAACAGCTGCTGTCATTTTCACAGGATTTTTCAAAAGACCTTATTTCTTTCATACCGTTAACAAACAATGTGTTTATTTTATTTATGTCGTTAACCTTATCAACATTGCAAAAACTGCGGGATAATATTGCACAAGTCGAGCCGATTCTGTAATGCTCACGGATTACCATTTCGGCGTGAACAGTACCGTGACCTATAGACGCCACTCCGCCAAAACCGAAAGGTATGCCTTTTGCTTTGAATTTTTCGGCTAATCTGTCTACCGTACCGTCTGCTAAAGGTTGAAACATAAATTTCATATTATAGCCAATGCTAAGATCGTTAAGACCGACATATATTTCATCTATTCCCGGCAGTTCAAGAATTTCGTCAATCTTTTCTACCGCTTCGGGAGTTTCTACAAGAGGCATGGTTTTTGCTCTGCCGCCTACTAAATCTATAAAAGCTTTAACTTCGTCTACAGTTTTAAAATACGGCAGCATAACAATATCCGCACCTGCGGCTATAATTGCGTCTATTTCATCTTTTGAAGAGCAATAGTCTTTTGCAGCGTTATGTATCGGGTTACAGCGAACAAGCAACTCCGCCTTATTTATGGCACCCCGTATGTTTTTAACATCTTCTACAGACCAAAATGACTGAACAGTATCCATACCGCCCTGACGGTCGCTTTTACCGATATATTCAAGGTCTACAAAAATTCTATCGACCCCATTTGCCTCTGCAATTTGTGCGACACGAGGTTTATTTGTGATGTACATAAATTTGATTGACATATCATTCCACCTGCGTTGTAACTGGTTCTTCAGAATCTTCTTTTTCAACGGTTTCTCCGTCACTTAAATTATCTTCATTGGCAAGTACCTTAAAAAATGTTAAAAACAATATTTTAATATCTAACCACAGCGAAACATTATTAACATACCAAATATTAAGCTCAATGCGTTTATGCCACTCTACCTTTTTACGGCCGTTAACCTGCGCCCAGCCTGTAATTCCCGGACGAACTGCAAACATTTCTTTTTGTTCTTCGGTATATTCATCATAAGGCCACGGATGATATGTAAGCGGCGGACGCGGGCCTATAAAACTCATATCGCCTTTTAAAACATTGATAAGCTGAGGGAGTTCATCTATGCTGGTTGCTCTTATAATTTTACCTACCCGTGTAACTCGGTCGTCATCTTTGCCGGAATATACACCGGAGCCGATTTTTTCTGCACCTACGCACATTGAACGGAATTTATATATTTTAAATACCTTGCCGTCCTTTCCTATACGCTTTTGTTTGAAAAGAATTTCGCCCGGTGAATCTAATTTAATTGCAATTGCAACTATTAACATCGGAATTGCAAAAACAATAAGAGCCACTAAAGAAAAAATTATATCTAATCCTCTTTTTATGAACTTTTTATACACCGCAGTACCTCCGTATTACTCTGTTAAAATATAGTCAACTGATTTATAATTAACAAACAGCCGCACTACCCCTTATATACTTTTTTATTATAACAGAATTAACAGTACATAATCAAGGCTTTTTGTTAAATAATATAATAAAAATCCAATAAATGTTTCAGCATAAAAAAACAGTATTAAAACCGCTGTATAAAATTAAAACACAAATCAACTGCCTTTAAGGTTTATGAAAAACCTTGAAGGCAGTTGATATTTTTATTATGAAATTATTTGCTGATTGACTTTGCGGTTATTATGTTAGAATCTGCTGATTTGTATTTGATTGTTACAGTATCTCCGGTATTGAGAATAACAACCGAATCGTCATCGCTTGCAGAAATTGAGTAATAAACAGGTTTGCCGTCAAGAGCAATATAGTAAATGCTATTGCCGTTAACAACTGCTGTTCTTATATCTGTAATATTGCCTGTTACGGTAGCTATTTCAGCAGTCTCTGTGCTGTCGCCCTCTGTTTCGGCACCTGTAAGGGCATCCGGAAGAACAGCGTTGTAGTCGATGTTAAGAGTTTTCTTTGTGCTTGATTTAACCTTATTTACATAAGATTTCAAACAAGCCTCAAGATCGGGGTTAGCGTCATCTTCACTGCGCACTGCATCCTGAACGCGTTCAACGCTTACCATTGCATAGCTTTTAACAACATTGTTATCTTTAAGGGCCATAAAGTATGTTGCCTCGCCGTCTATATTAAGAAGAAGCGGGAATGTTGCCTGCCAACCCTTATCCGATACAATACCTTCAGCAGAAGTCTGTGCACCGCTTTCTGTAGTACCTGCAATTCTTTGGAAAACAGCTTCTTTGGTACGCTGATTAATAATTGCAAAGCCTACAATAGAATCATCGGCAGTAACCGAAGTAACACCTGTGTAAAGCCAAACATCGTCACCGCTTGCAATGTAACTGTAGCCTGATGTTGTAGAAACAACATTGCCCTGACCTATATAGGCATTAAAAAAGCCTTTATTGTATTTACCGTAGTAGTTATACTGTTTTATAAGTAAGTCTGCAGAATAGATTTGGTCAATCCATTGGATTGTTTCATCATTTCTGATAGCTTCAAGGTCGTAATAATGAATATTATTTTTGTCGCATGCGTCAACAAGAACTACGCCTATAACATCTGTACCGCCGATAAGGCCGACTGTTTTATCTAATCTTTCGCATACCCACCAAGGATGGCCGTCGTCATCAATTTCAAGTGACGGTGTACCGAACATATATGTCGGGTAATTAAAACGAAGCACGCGGGAAAGCTTCTCATTGAAATATTCACCTGTTGAAACCTTAATGTTTTTGTCTAACACTACTGCCTCTGCCTGTTGGGTATACATATTTACCTTAAGGTAAGCAGGAATACCGTCTCTTGTATTTTTTATCCATTTAAATACATCACCGTATTTTAACGGGAAGATTCTGTACGGATTACCGTCATAGTTGATTTGTGTTGAATATTCTTCGTCAATAACGAACTGAGATACCCAGTCTGAAAGCTCGCCAAGCTTTTTATTGGCAAGGTTGAGAGCAACATTTTCATCTATCATAGGAACATTAGCGAAGTCTTCAAGGCTTGTAATTGTAGTAATGCTCTTTTCACTTTCACCGAATTGCTCCGTTTGAACGCTGATAATTTCGCTGTAGCTTTTAGCTCTGAAAAGCTCGCAGGAGGTTAAATAACCGATACCGAGAATTACTGCAAAAACAAGTGCAATAATTGCGGGAATCATTGAACGCTTTTTAACATAAGCTAAATATTCCGGTTTAGCAAATGCTTTTGTTGTTATTAAAGTCATTAAAATATAAATAACAATAACAATAGCTAAATACATATAAAAGTCTAATGATTTAAAGTTAAGTGCAGGGAGCATAAAATAATAAGCAATAAATGCACCTATAACTGTTACAACTAAACTTATAATAATTTTTAAAACCTTTTTATCAGGCGGAATAACAAGCTCTTTTGGTTTGCCTTTACCTGAAAAATCGACTTTAATAGGATCCATTTTGTCAACTCCTTAAATAAATATCTTTTTGATTATAAACTATATGAATTACAATTACAATAGTTAAATTGTTAATATATTTATAATTTCCAGTTATTAACAGATGTATACACGCCTGTTTCATCTACACCTTTAACATTAGGATTTACCGATATTACTGCTTTTCTGTAAAAAAGAGGTAATAAAGGCATCTCTGTTGAGAAGCTCTCTATAAATTGAGAGGTTGTAACTTCGCCGTTACGGTACAGTTTAAAATTTTCTTTCATACTGTCGCTTACACCGTAGCTTAAAGCACCGCCCTCTGTGAAGAATTCCGACATATCGCAATTATCTGTCATACAGGTTTCGCCTACATAAAAGCTGTAGTGACCTTCTTTTAGGGCAGATGTAAAAGCTTCTGCGTCACTGTATTTTTTAACGGTAACGCCAAATCCCAACTTTTCCAACTGTTTTTTGAAGCTTTCCGCAACAGTAAGCTTATACGGATTTTGGGTACACACTAATATATCTACTCTAAGCCCAGAAGAACCGTTTGTGCGAATACCGTCACTGTTCGTCTTATTATAGCCGTTGCGTTCTAAAATACCTATAGCCTTTTCAACATTGCCCTCTGTTCCCACAAGTTCAATATTTTGAATACCGTAAAACTCGTTTTTAAAGGGCGTAACCACAGCAGAGCCTTGACCTAAAAAACTTGAGGCAGTAATGGTTTTACGGTCTATACCTATATTTATTGCCTGTCTTATATAATCTACCGATGTAACAGACCCTGCCCACTTAGTATTTATGCCGATATAAACAAGGTTATTTGTTTCAACCGAAACAGTATCGGATGAAAGATTTATATATTCTTTTGATAAATCCTGTTTATAAACACTTATTTCATTTGCTTTAAACGGGTAAACAGGACTTGTAATACCTGCCATATCAAATAAAGCTATTTGTTTGTTCCACTTTTTGCTGTAATCTCTATGATTTGTATTTACCTCTAAATACGGCGTATCTTCAAGGTAAGAGATTTTATATTTGCCGCTGCCTAAAAGTGCTTCTTTACTTTCTTTAACAACAGGAAATGTTAAGCAGTTTACAGCCAAATCATCTTTTGTGCTTAAAGTAAACTTTAATGTATAGTTATCTACACAAATAACAGACGCAATATTTATTAACCGGGATTTATAAATATCCGAGTTTTTTGCTTTTTCAAAAGAGGATTTTACATGGGTTGCCAAAAGCTCGCTGCCATCGCTGAATTTGAGTCCTTGCTTTATTTTAACGGTAACGGTTTTATCGGTTATTTCACCGCTTGATGCAAGAACCGCTTTGCCTTTACCCGTGTTATCTGCGTCATAAAGGCTTTCAAAGATTATAGGTAACAAATCCCTGTTTAATGCGCTGTCCGTTTTAAACGGATTAAAATCGCTTGCACTTGTGTAAGGCAACGAAATATCCGTAGTAACCACAGGAGTAGGTAATACATATTCCGTAGTGGTATTATCTTCTTTTTCTTCTGCCTTAACGCAGCCGAAAAGCGTTAAAGATAAAGAAAGAATAAGCAATAACGAAATAAACCTTTTCATTTTACCACTACCCTTTCTATATTTAATGCTTTACCTGTCTTTTCATCAATATCAATTACACAGCCGTTCATTGAGTATTCACCTTGCGGGTTTTCAAACCTTACGGGTAAATTAGTTTTAAACTTTTTAACGGTAAGCTCGGGAACAATGCCTAAAACAGACTGCACAGGTCCCGTCATACCCACATCTGTTATATATGCGGTACCACCCGGCAAAAGCTGTTCATCTGCAGTTTGCACATGAGTATGGGTGCCTATCACTGCAGTAACTCTTCCATCTAAATAAAAACCCATAGAGCGTTTCTCGGCGGTTGCCTCAGCGTGAAAATCCACTATAACGGTTTTACATTCTTCAACCTCTTTCAAGGCATTGTCTATTTCAATAAAAGGATTTGCCAAAGGCTCCATATAAGCAGTACCCATTAAGTTTATTACGCCTATTTTGTACCTGCCTTTATCAATTATTCCCACACCTTTGCCGGGAGCGCCCTTCGGATAGTTATAAGGTCTTGCAACAGGCAGATTGTCTCTTTCAAGATAATCCGTAAATTCGGGCCGTTTATATGTGTGGTTGCCCAGCGTAATAAAATCTACCCCGCTGTCTAACAGCATTTCACAGGATTTTTGGTGAACTCCGTTACCCTGCGCCGAATTTTCGCCGTTAGCAATGCAAACATCAATATTATTTTCTCTTTTAAAACGGGGCAAAGCTTTTAAAAGAAAGCAACAACCGCCCTCACCTACAACGTCACCTATAAAGAGTAAACGCATAATAATACCAACTTCTGTAAATAATTCAAAACGAAGCCTGCTTACTTCAGCAGGCTTCGACAAACTGACTTAAGATTATTTTGCAAAGTCTATTGCTCTGCTTTCTCTGATAACATTAACTTTAATTTGACCCGGATACTCAAGCTCGCCCTCTATCTTTTTAACAATGTCGCGGGCAAGAAGAACCATTTGGTCATCTGAAACAGCGTCAGGTTTTACCATAATACGAACTTCACGGCCTGCCTGAATTGCAAATGCATTATCAACACCCGGAAATGAGGTTGTAATTTCTTCCAATTTCTGCAAACGCTGAATGTACGACTCGATATTCTCACGCCTTGCACCCGGACGGGCAGCAGAAATAGCATCGGCCGCCTGAACAAGGCATGCGATAACCGTTTTTGCCTCAACATCGCCATGGTGAGCTTGAATTGCGTGAATAATTTGCTCATTCTCTTTATTTTTACGGGCAATCTCAACGCCGAGTTCAATATGTGTTCCCTCTTTTTCATGGTCAAGAGCCTTACCTATATCGTGGAGAAGACCTGCGCGCTTAGCCATTTTAACATCGGCGCCAAGCTCAGCCGCCATAAGTCCTGCAAGGTAAGAAACCTCTAAAGAGTGATTAAGTACATTTTGACCGTAACTTGTACGGTATTTGAGTTTACCTAAAAGCTTGACAATTTCGCCGTGAAGACCGTTAACACCGGCGTCAATAACCGCCTTTTCACCGGCAAGCTTAATAGCCAACTCAACTTCTCTTTTTGATTTTTCATACATTTCTTCAATGCGAGCCGGGTGAATACGGCCGTCAGAAACGAGTTTTTCAAGAGTAAGTCTTGCAATTTCGCGCCTAACAGGCTCAAAGCAAGAAACAGTAATAGCCTCGGGTGTATCGTCAATAATGAGGTCAACACCTGTAATTGTTTCGATAGTGCGGATGTTTCTGCCCTCACGACCGATAATACGGCCTTTCATTTCGTCATTAGGAATTGTAACAACAGAAACGGTAGCTTCTGCGGCATGGTCTGCGGCACATCTTTGAATAGCACCTGAAATAACCTCGCCTGCAAGCTTATCGGCGTCATCTTTAAGCTGTTGCTCATATTCATAAATCTTTGCGGCCTTCTCGTGAGTAAGCTGTTCTTCAAGAGTTTTAAGAATAACCTCTTTAGCCTGCTCTTTTGTATAACCCGAAATCTTTTCGAGAATATCAAGCTGACTTCTTTTAAGAGATTCAACCTCTTCTGCTTTAGCGTCAACATCCTTAAGCTTCTGAGCTAAGATTTCTTCTTTTTTCTCTTGTGCTTCAACCTTTTTATCAAGGCTTTCTTCTTTTTGAATAATGCGTCTTTCCTGGCGCTGAACCTCTGTACGGCGTTCTCTGAGTTCACGCTCGGTTTCAGTTCTGAGCTTGTGTATTTCGTCTTTAGCTTCAAGAACTGCTTCTTTCTTTTTCTGCTCGGCTTCGTTCATTGCGTTGTTTACAATGCGGGCAGCCTCATCAGTAGCAGAACCGATAGCAGCTTCGGCAACCTTTTTGCGGTGAATTCCGCCTGCAACGAAGCCAATAACTCCGCCTGCAACAAGTGCGGCAACTGCTATTGCAACAGCTATGGCAATTTTAATCATTGTTACCACTGCACTCCTTTCAATGAGTATTTGATATTTTAAAAAATAAAAAAACAGAAATGCCTTGAGACACTTCTGCAAATCGGGTAATTGCAAAGACGCAATGTGCCCTTATAATAAAGGTTTTGCGGAGTGATAGTATACTACACCACACCAAAATACTTATATGAATATAAAAATAATATAAAATACAGCAGACGCTGTAATAAAAAAATTAAAAATATATATATAATATAAATAAACAAAACATTTATCATAAAAAGAGAAGTGTATTACCAAATAACACCTCTTGTATTATAATAAATTTTTCACTAATAGTCAAGGTGATTTTCATTTATTTTTACAATAATTGTACAAAGTTTTGCATATATCTTTTTGTCTTATTGAAAATAATATAAAAAGTGATATAATTTTGTCCGGTGATGAAAGATGAAGTACAAATTAGTAATATTCGACCTTGACGGCACTATTTTAGACACATTACAAGACTTAACAAACAGCGTAAATTACGCTTTAAAAAAATCCGGTTATCCCGTAAGAACTGTTGAAGAAATAAAAAAATTTGTAGGCAACGGCATATTAAGGCTTATAAAGCTTTCTGTACCGAACGGCGCCTCAAAAGAAGAAACCGACATTGTTTTTAACGATTTCAAGTTGCATTACAAACAAAACTCAAATGTTTTTACAAAGCCTTATGAGGGAATTGCCGATGTAATAAAAGAACTGAGAAATAACGGCATTAAAACCGCTATAGTTTCTAATAAAGCAGATTTTGCCGTTCAGGATTTGTGCAAAGAATATTTTCCGGGTTGCTTTGATTATGCTGTAGGCGAAAGAGACGGCGTATTAAAAAAACCCGCCCCCGACTCTGTTAATACAGTATTAAAAACCTTAGGCTTTGAAAAAAACGAAGCGGTTTACATAGGCGACTCCGAGGTGGATATTAAAACATCTGAAAATGCGGATTTGGATTGTATTACGGTTACTTGGGGATTTCGTGATGAAGAATATTTAAAAGAAAACGGCGCCAAAACTTTTGCTCACTCTCCGAAAGAGTTATTAAACTGCATTCTTTAAGCAAAATTTATAATATATTACTTTTTTTACGATTTTTATTGGTAATATTACTCCGTTGACAACGAACACATAAAATGATAAAATACCGTTGTAATGAGAGTTACTGTTTCTTATAACTGACGAAAGGTTAATAGACCGAGTGGAGCACCACATGAAGTAAGAAGCATAAACAGTCGATCGTCTGGGCATACATATCGGTTATGTATGCCCTTATTTTATTTTGAAAGGATGTATTCTGATGGAAAAGAAAGAATTACTCTACGAAGGAAAGGCAAAAAAAGTTTACGCTACAGAAGATAAGGACCTTTTAATAGTGTCATACAAAGATGACGCAACCGCTCTGGACGGTCTTAAAAAAGGTACAATCTCAGGTAAAGGCGTTATTAACAACCGTATGTCAAACTTCCTTTGCAGGCTTCTTGAAAAAGAAGGCATTCCCACTCACTATGTTGAAGAGCTTAACGACAGAGAAACAGTAGTAAAAAGTGTTTCTATAGTTCCTTTAGAAGTTATAATCCGCAATATTTCGGCAGGTTCTTTTGCAAAGCGTTACGGTGTTGAAGAAGGTATTGTATTTTCTGAACCAACCATTGAATTTTCTTATAAAAACGACGACCTCCACGACCCTCTCATTAACGACTATCACGCAATAGCACTTGGCATTGCCACAAGAGAAGAAATCGAACAGATTAAAACGATGGCATTTAAGATTAACGAAATATTAAAAGCATACTTCCTTAGCCTTAATGTTAAACTTGTTGACTTCAAGCTTGAATTCGGCAAAACTTCAAGCGGCGAAATTATTTTAGCAGATGAAATTTCACCTGACACATGCCGTTATTGGGACGCAGAAACAAACGAAAAGCTTGACAAAGACCGTTTCAGAAGAGATATGGGCGGTGTAGAAGACGCCTATAACGAAATGATGAAGCGTGTTTTCGGGGAATAAGTTTAAAACAGCTAACAGCATATTCAGCTAACAGCCGACAGCTAACAGCTAATAGCGGCTTCGCTGACAGTAAAATATGACAAAACCGATAGTAACCTTTAAAATAGAGTTACTATCGGTTGAATTTTTATATTTTGAGTTTTATCAAAATTAGATTTA
>JBJEPP010000073.1:0-8834 GCA_051881295.1 Acutalibacteraceae bacterium
CCCTCAAAAAATACAGCAAGTTAGTTAATTACTACTTGACTTTTTATAGGAGATATATTTATGAAAAAATTAAAAAAAGGCTTATCACTGATATTAGCATTGGTACTGTTGGCAACAACATTTTCTGTTGCCGCCCAGGCTGCCTCTGTTACCGTTACAGACAAAGTTTTCGGTGATATAGTGCCTACTAATAACAAGTACACATCTGCAGCAACCTCCGTTAAGTTATACGGAAATTACGATTACCTGAACTTCGCCATAGATTGTTACAGCGATAGCACATATTTTTGCTATGAAATATACTCCGATAAAAATTACACAAAACTTGTTGCATCGAATTATGCTTATTGTAACGAGGGCTCGTATACCTGGTCGCCATGGGTTAAGCTTGCGGGCACATTTAAAACAGGTACATACTATGCTGTAGCGTATTCAGCAAAAAATGACGGCTATGACAATATTACAGTTGACGCCGGTTCGTTTATACAATTTAAAATAAATGTTGACAGAACTACCGCATTTGACAAACAAATGGTAATTCTTAAAGGCACAACCAATACAGTTGACGGCCCTCAGATAAAATGGTATAACTCTGTCTCAAATGTAAGTAAATTCTACATTTACCGCCGTTCAATTACAGGCACTAAATGGACAAAAGTCGGTACGGTTAACGGCAAAACATTCTCATTTGTTGATACATCGGTTAAAGACAAAAACTGTAAATACATTTACACAGTTAAGGCCGCAAACTCAAAAGGCGTTTACACAAGATACCACTTTGGCGGCGAACTTGCTTTATATGCATACGCTCCTAAAGCAACTGCAGCTACAGCCAGCGACAACCGAATTAAAATAAGTTGGAATAATACATCAAAGTCTGCAAGTTATATTTTATACAGAAAAGTTAACGGCGGTGATTGGAAGCGAATTGCAGAGTTACCGAAAAACACAACTACTTATTATGATACTGCAATAAAAAATAATACAAATTATCAATACACAGTTCGTGCAGTAATTCAAACAGAGCAAGGAAAAGCAACCAGTTCGTATTACGGCGGTAAAACATTAAAATATATTGAAAGTCCGAAGCTTTCGGATTTAGTTGTTTCAGAAGACGGTATTACAGTTTCCTGGAGTGCCGTATCGGGAGCCACAAACTACACAGTTTACAGAAAACCTGCCGACTTCAGCAAGGATTGGACAAGGCTTGAAAAGGTTTCTGCTTCAACACTTTCTTACACCGATAAAACTGCATCGGAAGATGAATTTTACATCTACACAGTTCGCTCGGAATACGGTTCGGCACGCGGAAGCTACTCTTCAGTAGGCGTAGATAATGTTGTATTAGAACCGGTAAATATTCTTAAAAGTTATCAAATCACACATGACCCCATCGGTGTAAAACTAAATTGGGAATCAAATAAATATGCTGATTTTTACAAAGTGTACAAATTACAATCTTCAGGTGAATGGAAACTACTTACCGAAGAATACCGCAACTATTTTACTACTTATTCCGTTCAAAGGGGAAAAAATACTTATGCCGTTCAAGCAGTTAGGACAACAGGCAGCAAAACAAAAACAAGCGAATTAATCGGTATCGCAATAACAGAAGTGTACGCTTTTGACACACAAAAAACATATGCATACCCTTTCAGCGATTATATGTACATTGAATGGACAAAAGTTAAATCTGCTACCGGCTACAATGTTTACAGACGACTTGAAACCGAAGACGAATACACTCTTATTGCCGAAAATGTACAAGAACCCAATTACAAGGATTACACCGCAGAAGATGAAACAATGTACGAATATCAGGTTCGCCCTGTTTTTGACGATGTTGAACAAACAGAAATGTTGGAATCCGCAAAAATCGGTCGTACTGCAACACCTGAAAACGACGGTTTTACCTCAAAACAGGTTATTCGCTGGTATAGTAACAACCCGGTACAAAATTTTATAACTGAACTCAGAATAAGTGAATTGCCGGAAAACGCAAGCGTATATTTTAAAGCCAATAACAATTTTTATCAAAAAATGTCAATAAAAAAGAACAATTGTTATTCTTACAAAACATCTCCGAAATCGGCAGAGGAAACATTCAATTCAACTTACAAAATCTCAGTAAGTTACAACATAAACGGCTTCCAAACACCTTTTGATGATGTATGTACCACTATTGAGGCTTATGAACCCGAAGAGTTTAAATACACATCAACACCCACTTCGGACGGTTACACTCTCACCTGGGATAATGACGAAAATGTTGAAAAATACGAAATCGCTCTTCTCCCACAAGTATGCGAAGATCACCCGGATATGAAAATATTAAGCACTGTCGTTCCCGGTGAAGAAACTCAATGTTCTACATATATCTCTAAAGCATCTATTTCTGACATCTACCTAAGCACAAGAGTAATAATACATTACAAAAACGGGCTTGAATTAAGACTTCCTGTATATTTATCATAGTGTGTTCTTAACAAACCCGTCAAAAACTGTAAAACAGGGCTGTAAAAAACTTTCGTTTTTTACAGCCCCGATTTTTATTCTTACTTTTTAATCTCTTTTGCTAATTTTTTACCGTATTCCCGAATTTCAATTACCATATCGCCCTTTGCCTCGTAGCAGCAATTTCGTTTTGAAAGAATTTTATATTCAATTTCTTTAAGAGCCATAATAACAAGTCCGCCCATAAATGCCGAAGCCAATATTATTAAAAATAGAGGTATTCTGCAAGTGAGCCAATCACCTGAACGAAGGGGAAGGGTAAAGCTCATATAAAGGTCGCCATTTTGGAACATATCTCCGTAAGTAAGGTTTACTCCGCCGTATGTATATTTATCTATCGTATAGCGTGGGAAAGAGCCGTCTGTGTATGCGGTATTCACGATTTTTAAAAGTGCCGTAACAACGCCGCCGACTGCAGAGCCTACCATATATCCCGGAATTGTTGTAAGGGGGCTTCTGTAGGCATAAGGCATTGAAAACAGCGTTGTCAGTTTGATATTCTCAAAAAATGCGTTAATAGGTCCTGAAACCGTCATATTGAAATCGTCTGTGTCGGTTTTTCCGCCTTTTTTGAATATTTTGTTGCAAAGCACGCTGAAAAATGCAGTCCAACCGACTGTAATAAAGCACACGCTGTAAATTGTAACAAGCTGTGCATTGCCTGTTGTAAGATATGCGGCGGTACAAACTGCAAATGCAGAATATGAAAGCGGACCCACAAGGTCAAAACCTACCATTAAACCTATAATGAGTGCGCAAAGGACAATATTTTCGCTTGCCATAGCAGTGAGCGCTTCGCCGAGTTTATCGGCCAATGCACCAAATGGCGCTTCAATGCCGTATTTTATAAGTATGAATGTTAAAGCCGCGCTTGCAACAGGAATAATCAAAATCATAACAATAAGGTCAACGCCTTCAATGATTTCGATACCCTTAAGCGTTTCGGGGATTGCCTTGATTTTTCCCCGTAATTTTACTATTTGTTTATCAAGTCCCGCGCCTATTTTATCTTTAAGATTAGTCCAACCGATATAAAGATATTTAATAAGAAGCGACAACACAAGCGCCATAACAAGATAGCCCATATAGCCGATTGCGGTACTCTTCTGATAATTCTGCGGCGTTGAAAAGAAACAAGCGTACATTTCCTCTGCACCCGGCAGCGCACCGTTGAAGTGGCAGAAATACACCGACAAAGCCAAAGACGGTGCAATGGCGGGAATGCCTGCAATTTGATATGACAAAATCACCCCAAGAGCAATAAAGAAAAAGTCTGTTGCCCAAAAAAGAATAAACCACAAAATCGGCTCATTTACACTCTCGGTAGCACCTAACATATGATATGTACCGAAAATGTTTTGAATTACAAAGAAAAAACCTGCCCCCAATGCACCGAAAAGCTGCACCACAAAAAGAATTGCAGTTGTGCGATAGATTTTCTTCTTTGTATCAAGATACAAATTCCTCATAGAAACACCCCAATATTCCATATTTCAATAAATATATTTGCATTATACATAATATATTGAAGAAAAGCAATAGAATAAGTTAAGTAAAAGGGTATATGTTTCTTCATAATTTAGGTGTTTACCTTTTCTGATTTTTGTATTATTATTTAATTGACTCATATTGATATCTCCGTTCGTGTTTTGTTTGGTCACTTAACATTATACCAGAGATGTCTTTATAAATCATTTTTTGCCATTTTATTTTACAACTTATATATCAACTTTAACATTAAAAACTTACGAAACGGCAAAAACGAGTTGTCACGAGGGCGTACGGGCAGAGCCGATAAGTCCTCGTGACTTTTGCAAAAAGGTGGCACAACGGTATAAGCACACTATAAATATTGTAAAAACCGTCTGTTATCAACGGTGCATTTTTATGATTCCGTAAAACATATAGTCAGCCATTTTAAACGCTTCGTTTTCGATGTTATCAAACACAGTAATATCCGCCGCGTAATTTCCTTGCAGGCGCAGTATTGCTTCTTTCTCCGTCATTTTCAGATGACTGTACAGCATGCTTTTCCATTTGGCTTTGTTCCAACATGGGTTAATTGAAGATAAAAATCCGGCAATTTCGTCCGCGTTTTTATACCATTTATCTCTTGCGGTATTTGCCTTGCTAACTTCACCGTTTTTAGCCGCATTGACCAAATCGGCCGCAATCAGCAAATGCTGAGTGAAAAGTTCTTCAAACCGACCGGCAACTCTCTTGCCGAAAATCGGTGCAAGCAACTCGGCAAAATCTTTTGGATTTTGGAGCAGACTTTTTGTAACCGGTTCCAAGTCGCCCAAATCGGCTGCTGTACTAATTATGAAGAACCTCGTCCAATAAACATGCTGTCCCCATAACTGCCGTATCCGATTCATTAAGCAAATTTGTTGGTAGGTATATTGATTACACATAGTTTTCCCATTCTCTCCTCTCTACTGTTTTACTATTACTATATGACAGAATGGGGAAAATGGTTTTTCTATTTTAAGTATTCTTTTTCAATTAACCAGTCCATAATCACTTTTGCCCTGCTTTCAAGCTTCGGCAAATTATCCTTTGAATAATACTCTAATTTAAAACTTTCACCATCGGTAATTTTTAATTCACCGTATACATCTTTAGCAATATACAAAGCAACAACAGAATATAACTCGTCACCGTTAGGATATTTGAAATAAAAATCTTTGCCTGAAAAAACATTGAGTAGTTCAAATGAAGCACAATCAAGATTAGTTTCTTCTTTTAATTCTCTGGTCGCTGTTTCTTCTAATGTTTCGCCAAGCTCTATTGCACCGCCAGGAATACCCCAAGTGTTTGTGTCAGACCTCAAATTCAACAATATTTTATTATCCTTAATAACTACAACTGTTGCACCTGCAGAAAGCATCGGCTGATGCCCGATATACTTTCTCATTTCTGATATGTAGCTCATATTTTAACCTCTCAAAAATCATCTTCATTAAAAGCAGATATTGCTTGCTTATTATCTCCCCATGTTTTCCACTTACCTTTTAGTATCAATTCGTAATCATCAAATGTAGCGTATCTAACAATTAACATTTAATTTTACTTTGCCCAAGTGGCATTTGGCAGTTGACATTCGGGAATGCCCCTTTTGAGTCCGTATTCCTTTGCTTCCTCGTATTCTTCACCGTTTTCTCGATTAACCCTGAAAATCTTATCGTTGTAGATTATGTAATGGTAATCTTCGCATTTCAAATCGCAATACCATATAGGTGCCTCAACCATTGCAGCCTGTAATTCAGGCAAAATATTATCGAGCCTGCTTTCGTCTGTTTCCACTATCCACATTATACCGTCATCGTTAATTTCTTCTTTTATTTCAAATTCATCAATAATAGATTTATCTCTTAAACTCTCTTCAATTATGCAACCTGTATACTTCATTTTTTACCTCGCTAATAATTTAAAAATTCAGCAAAGATGGGGTCTAACACCCTGTTTTTGCCCTTTCATTTTAATTATCAATAGTATTATAACGCATATAATGAAATATTGCTATGCAATATGAAACAATCCTAACGGATTATGAAAATTTTTGCTTCGCAGAAAGTGAAATAAAACTCGCCTATCACATTTGCGAAACAAATATTTCATAGCGTCAGCTATTTCATATCCTCTGGATATTTCACTCGCTGTAAGGCGAATTTCATTGAAAAAAGCACTTCCGAAGAAGTGCGTTTTTATCCTAACATTACATCCGTAACAAGCATTACACAAAAGCCGACAAGCAAAGCATAAGTTGCTCCTCGCTCGCTCCCATGTGCATGAGTTTCAGGTATCATTTCATCGCTGATAACATAGAGCATTGTTCCTCCGGCAAACGCAAGTGCAAAGGGTAAAATCGCGGTGGAAACGCTAACAGCAAAATAGCCGATTAATGTGCCTACAACCTCAACAAGACCCGTAATCATAGCAAGGATAAAAGTCTTACGAGAGCTAATCCCTGCGGCAAGCATAGGGGCTATTATCACCATACCCTCGGGAATATTCTGCAGGGCGATACCGCCTGCAATAATAAGGGCCTGAGTCGTATCCCCCGAGCCAAAGCCTACACCTGCAGCGATGCCTTCGGGCAGATTATGTATGGCTATTGCCATAACAAACAATAAAACCTTGTTTAAGTTTGTGTTGTTGTGGCGTTCGGGTTCTTCACCCATGAATTTATGTAAATGAGGAACTAACTTATCTATAATATTAAGGCAAACAGCGCCCACGAAAATGCCCGCAACCGTAATAAGCACCCCGTATTTTCCGCCATATTGAAGTGACGGAATGATAAGTCCAAGCACAGCGGCGGCAAGCATAACACCTGCGGCAAAGGCAAGAACAATATCCGAAAATTTATGGGATATATTTTTGAAAATAAATCCAATGAGCGCACCTATAACTGTAGCACCGCCCACACCGATAGCCGTTAGTAATACAAGCTCCATAACCTATCCTTTCGCATTACTTGAAAGTTTATTTTTATTAATAATCTCAACTGTCCCGTATAATAGCAACAGTATATCATAAATTTAGCAAAATTTAAATATAAAATTAATTTTTTTAAATATAGTTAATCAAAAAGACTTAACTGTTCTGATGTAAATTTATTTGAGGTCACACTTATATCAACATTCCAGTTTTCATCTATTGGTATTGCCCCTTTTAAAATAAGTCCGGAGTTACCTTTATATCTGTTGTTATTCCAACAATAAGTATTGCACCAATTATTTTTTAGATTTTCGACAGCACCGGTCCATGTTCCGCCCTTATTATAATCAGCTTTTACAACAACAGTACCAAAAGAATGCGCATAAACATATTTATTTCGCATCATAGCAATACCTGAATTAAACCCAGCATCTGGCTTAACAACAGACAATAATAGTAATTTTGAGCTTTGTATAGCATCTATCACGGCAGAGTTCCGCAATTTGCGCAACATAGAATCCGATAAAAATTCTGTTGCTGTTGCACCACAGGAAATAGCCGTTTCACATGCTATGCTATCAATTCCTTTGGCACCTCCGGATACTGCAGAAAAACCTTTGTCAACAACCGTATTTATAATTTTTTTTGTAAAAGTTTCGTCAGCGTCACCTATATTTCTTGAACCGACAAACCCTATGCTTTGGTTATCTAAAAGAGAAAGATTCCCCGCATAGTAGAAAATCGGCGGACATGCGTTTCCCAATTTTTTCTTTAATCTTTCCGGGTAATTTTTATCGGCTCTGGTTATTGGATATATTCCCATATTCGCATACTTTGATAATTCAAAAGATAAACTTGCACTTCTATCTAATAATCGAATTATTCTTTGCGAAAATTCTTTACCAATGTGAAGTTCATTCAAAAAATCACTTTCCGAAAAATTTATAATGTCCTCCGGTTGCAAATTATTATTTAACAGACATTTTGCAAGCTCCGCCCATTCTCTTGGTTCAAGAGGAGAAACACCGTCAGTTATACATAAATGGCTACATAACGCCATTATTACACTTGAATTATTATTCATATTTACCCCTCTCTTTGACTACTATCCGATAATGTAAAAGGATATACTTTTTGACAACCGCTTTCCATTAAATAATAGCCGCAAACCGTTAATGTCCAACCGGAATCCACCACATCATCTACCAATAAAACAGATTCAGGAATTAAAACTCCTTTTTTTACAGAAAAAGAGTTTAAAGCATTGTTACATTGATGTGTACTGTTTTCCATACTTTTTTGTTGATTTGCTTGCGTTTTATTAAGTAAATCATAAAACGGCAAATTTAATCTTTCTGCTAATCTTACGGAAAAATCCTTTACAATATTACTTCGCAACGAAGGGACGCAAGTAACAGCTTGAATGTTTTCCTTTTCAACAATCGGTTTCAAGGTTTTTGTACTTTTTCCTACTAACTCATCGCAAAAAGTTTCCGAACGGGAATATTTGTCTTGTTTAACAAGCTCTCCGTAACCTGCATCACCATACTTTGAAAGACAAATCCCTTCTTCGTTAAGAAATCTTATTTTTTTATTTCCGTAAACCGATCCAACAGGCCACATTTTTCTCGGAGTTATCGGCAAAATAAGGCGCTCAATATATTTTATTGCAATGTCGTAATATTCTTGAGAAATATCACTACTAATTATTTCATACCCTAAGCAGTTAGAGCATTTACCACAATTTGTTGCACTATTATCATCAAGGCAGTTTACTATAAATTTACTATAGCATGTTTGGGTTGTTGTGAGTTCTTTCATCGATAAGTTGTAAAATAAAATGGCCAAAAAAGATGACTCATAAAGACATCTCTGAT
>JBJEPP010000074.1:0-2219 GCA_051881295.1 Acutalibacteraceae bacterium
ATCTTGAAAAATATGATGTCATAAACGGATACAATGACGGAACATTCAAACCCGATGCCTCTGTTACAAGAGCACAGTTTGTTGCTATGACGGTAAGATACTACGACCTTTTCAATGATGTAAACAAAACAGGCAATACCGTAAAATATACCGATGTTGCAAAAAATTATTGGGCATACTCGGATATTGCCTTTGCAAAGAATATAGGCTGGCTTAACGGCTACAGCGACGGCTCATTCCGTGGTGATAACGATATTACCCGTGCAGAGGTTGTAACAGTTGTAAACCGTGCAACAGGCAGAGCTGCAGATAAGGAATATGTAAAGGACAACTTCACAAAGCTTAACCGCTTTACCGATGTAACCGACAGTAATATGTGGTATTTCTTTGATGTATGCGAAGCGGCCAACAGCCATATGTCAGTATCTCATACAAATAGCGAGACTTGGGTAAAATAACCCTTTATGCAAAAGGCAGAAAGCAGTCCGAAGGGATTGCTTTTCTGCCTGTTTTATCATAAATAGAAGGAGAAACAAGTTTGAAAAAAGAAAAAATCAGATTAAAAACATAGAAACAAAGAAGTGCATAGAAAATAAGCCACTTCAAGTAAAAATTTTTTTGAAAGTGACTTCACAAAACAAAAAGAATGTGGTATACTTTATTCAGCGCAGGGCGTTACAATATAGCCTTGCCGTTGCAGAATAAAGATAGCCTCCTCCACAGAAACCGTTCTATGTTCCGGTGGAGTGTTGTTGGAGTGAGTGTAAAGCTCGGAATTGTAAGGCTCATTCTTTTTAAGTATGTTGTATATAGCGGTTAGCAGCATTCTTGCAACGGCAATGATAGCTTTTTTGTGACCTCTGCGTTTTTTAATTGCAAGATACCTGTTTCTCACTTCCGGATGCTTTTTGCTTTTAATTGCAGCATTAGCACATTGAACAAGTAGTGGCTTGATGTATACACCTGCTCTTGAAATACGTGTTGTCTTTTTCTTGCCGGCGCTCTCGTTGTTTTGTGGCGTAAGACCAGCCCAAGAGCATAAATGCTTGGAGGTCGGAAACACGGACATATCCACCCCGATTTCTGATATTATTGAGATAGCAGAAAAAGTTTGAATACCCGGCACCGTCAAAACAAGATTAAGCTGCGGAAGATATTTTTCAGCAGTTGAAAGAATAACCGATTCAAGGTTGAGTTTGCATAGTTCAAGGTTGTCGAGATGTGAACGGATAATGCGGAGCTTTTCAGCCTGTTGAGCACACATTTCACCGTCAACAGCAGCGAGGATTTGTTCATCAGTTGCTTTCATATGTTTGGTTCTAAAACTTGAAACATTAGTGAGTTTTTCGTTTGGGTTATCAAGCATATAACTAACAATATTGCTTGAAGCTTTTCCAAAAACATCGGAAAATACAGCATCAAGTTTGAGATTGGAAACAGTAAGACAATTTTGAGCACGATTTTTCTCACCGGTAGTAAAATTGGTAAGCTTGTAACGATATCGCATTAAATCTCTAAGCTGACGAATATCGGCCGGAGGTATAAAGCTACCGTTTACTAAATCGTGTTTAAAAATGTCAGCAATCCATTTAGCATCTTTTTTGTCAGTTTTCTTGCCGCGAATAGCTTTTACGTATTTAGGGTGAGCGAGAACAATGTTGCAATCAGATTCTAAAATATTGTAGATAGGTATCCAATACTTACCGGTAGATTCCATACAAACATCTTTGCAGTTGTATTTTAAAAGCCAATCACGACATTCACGTAAACTGCAAGAATATGTAGAAAAACGCTTGCTTTTGTAAGTGGTAATACCTCTATCATCAGTGGTAGCAATACAAGCAACAAGAAAGTTTTTGTGGACATCCATACCACAGCATATTGGATAGACAATTTTTAACATTTAATTTTCCTCCTTTTTGAATTGTGAGGAAACAGACAGGGACTGGACATTCATTGAAAAACGAGTAGTCAGTCTCTCCAAAGATAAGTTTACAGGGTACGATGCCCTACTTATTTGTGCTTGAAAGAATGTCCGGCACACATAATAATACAGTCCAACGAACGGTTGAGCCTACTCACCTCCACGTGCTCTGTAGTGTGTCTGTTTTTCACAAGTACATTATATCATAAAAAAATTGAAAAGCTACGCAAAAAGTGCATTTTCATAATCTTTTTGTGCCTTGTAGCGTAGCGGAAAGGAATGGTCATAATAATGA
>JBJEPP010000075.1:0-30741 GCA_051881295.1 Acutalibacteraceae bacterium
GAGTTCTCGGATCTTCTTACCACTTATCTTTTTATCATGCCTCCTTTTTAAAATTGTTTTGAGTTATGTTTTAAGGAATAAGAGGTGGTACGCTAGGTAAAGCGTATGGGTCATATTTAGTAGTCTCCGGAGTGTCTGCATAATTTATTGAATTTATTGAATCAATCCATTGGCTCTCCATTATTGCTCTGCCTTTTTCAAGGTCTGCTTTTACTTTTTCATCTAAAGATGAATATACATTCCCGTCTTCGTCTGTTATCAGAGGAGCTGTTTCCTCCTCCGGTTCATCGTAGTTGTTACTTTTATCCGAATTTACCTGTGATTTGGTTTCCACAGGCTCTGTTACCGGCTCTGTAACAGGTTCCGTTGCGGGCTCGGTTACAGGTTCCGTAGTGGGTGGTTCTGTAGTAGCTTCGGCAGTTGGCTCTGTAACAACAACATCGGTTTTTGTTGTGCCTTCTTTTGTGACCTTTGCATCAACCGGCTCCGACATAAAACAAACCGTAATGGCAACGGACAGGGCGATGCACACGAAAACGGCGGATTTTGTTACTCTTTTGTAGTTTACTACACTGAAAATTCTTTCTTTAATACTTACCTCGCCGAAAACAACAGGGCAGGCAGAAAGATTTATTTTGTTTGTGCCCATATTTAAAAGAGCTTCCGCATAGTTTTTTCTTTGGGCTTCGGTAAGATTTTTTATAACCGCATCATCGCAGGCAAGCTCTATATCTTTGCAGAAAAGAAAATATGCAATCCAAACAAGCGGGTTAAACCAATATATACACACAAGAATAAAAGCGAGCGCCTTTAAAATGTGGTCGGCAGTTTTTATGTGCTGTTTTTCGTGCTGTAAAACATAATCTTTTGTTTCGTCTTCTAAATTAAAGGGCAAATATATTTTCGGTCTTATAAAACCGCATACGAACGGGGAGTCGACCTTTTCGCTTAAATAAACGTTGCCGCTATCCCGAACGGCGTCACATATTTTGTGTTTCAGCCGAGCAAAGCTTATTAAACCGTAAAGACATAACAGGATTGCCACACAAAGCCAGATATACGGCGCAAAATCAAAAAATGTTACGGTTTTACTGACTTCGCCAACGCTGTCAGAAGCGGCTGCGGCGTTATTTGTTACTATATCGGGAGTTTTTGGTATCAGTGATAAGGTGCTTTTAACCGAGAAAGGAATTAAAAGCTTTATACCTACCAAGCCCCAAAGTAATTTTTTGAATTGCTTCGGCATTTTTCGGAATATCAGCCGAACTGCCAGAATTGCAATAATTAAAATTGACGATTCAAAAGCCATCGACAAAAGTTCATTAAAAAAACTAACCATATCTCACCATCTATTTATCTAAAATTTTCTGGATTTCATCTAAATCTTTTTGAGAAAGTTTTTGCTTTTTCGCAAAAGCCGCTATAAACGAGGGGAGCGAACCTTCAAAGGTTTTATCAATGAATTCGTCCATTTCTGCAATTTGTATTTGCTCTTTTGAAAACAGGGTTGTAACCGTTGAGCCGTCCTTTTTCAGAAAGCCCCTGTCTTCAAGTCTTTTAATAACAGTGTAGGTTGTAGTTCTCGACCAACCTAATTTCTCTTTGCACAAAGCTGCAGCATTTGCGCATGAGATAGGCTCATTTTCCCATAAAATAAGGCAAAACCTATATTCGCTTTCAAAGATTTTAGGAGTGTCCATGGGTATCAGTCCTCGCTTTCTAATCCGTTAGACAACCATATTTTAACATCGCTAAAATAAAAAGTCAATGGGTTTTGTTTATTTTGTTGATAGTGTTTAGCACATCACGGTAGCTGAGTATCTTTCTTTCGTCACGGTTTTTAGTAGTTGTTTTCTCTGCACATAATTACTTTAGTCTTGTGCCGCTTGTTATAATTCCCTCAATCGCATTTGATGATTTTGTACTTTCGACAATAGCAATCTAAACTGATTTATCAAAATCCTCAGGCTTTTAAATCATTTAATACTCTTGTCCGCCCATTTAATACTCTTGTCATCCCTTGTATTCGTGTATCTGTGAAACGGGGACTGAAATCTCATTATCCAACACATAATTATTCAATTTCAAATAATAAAAAACTTTTATTTAATCACCTAAAAACGGTTTGTTCACCTGTTTCATATTATATTTAGGTGATTAGTCAACAATTTATATAAATGAAATAACAAAAGCGAACTTTATTTTTTGTGGATGAGCTTATTTACATTATTTTCTTAATAAAGCAGTTTTGGACTCTCTTCTCTTTTGCCTGTAAATTTATATACATAATAGTTAATTTTAATATGAAGCGTTATAATTTTTCGGCTAATATTCCAATTGAACATAAAAACATAAAATGCTATACTTTTACTGTACTCAATGGCGAGGGTCTCCCTCGCCGTTTTCTGTTTTTAGGGGGATAATTTTGAAAAACGAAATTCTTTTATCTGCAGGGATAGATATAGGTACTACCACAACCCACCTTATAATCAGTAAAATCGGTATAAGTGTTGAGGGCGGTTTCGGCACTGTTCCCAAGGCGAAAATTACAGAAAAAAAGATAATATATAAAAGTCCTGTTTACTTAACTCCCCTTGACTGTGAGGGAAATATTGACGGTAAAGCCGTAGCAGAAATAATAGCCGGTGAATACAAAAAAGCAGGTGTTACAAAGTCGGAGCTTAAAAGCGGAGCAGTTATTGTAACAGGCGAGAGCTCAAAGAAAAAGAACGCAAGCACAGTACTGCAAGATGTTGCGGAGCTTTCAGGTGACTTTGTTGCGGCTCAGGCAGGAGCAGAACTCGAAAGCTTTCTTGCAGGCAAAGGTGCCGGTGCAGACGAAATCAGTAAGGAAACAGGCAAAATCACCGCTAATATTGATATTGGCGGCGGCACTGCTAATATATCCGTTTTTTATGACGGGGAATGTGTTGACGAGAGTTGTCTTAACATAGGCGGCAGAGCCGTAAGATTTGAAAACGGCAAAGAAATTGTATCAGATACAATCAGCCCATTTTATAATAAATGCCGCAACAGCTTACCCGTGCTTTGTGAAAGAATGGCAGACGCTGTGTTCTCTGCAATAACGGGTGAAAAGGTTGACCCTTGTCTTATCACCGACCACCCGTTAAAAGGTAAGTATATACCGGAGGTTATAACTTTTTCGGGCGGTGTAGGGGAATGTTTATGCGGCGCTGAGTATGACCGGGATTTTAACGATATAGGCATTGACCTTGCAAAAGCAATAAAAGAGCGGTTCGCTTCGTTTAAAGGCGAAATTGAAAAAATCGAAAACCCTATAAGAGCAACTGTTATAGGTGCGGGTAATTTCAGTATGGAGATTTCAGGCAGTACAATTCAGTATGCCGAAAAAATTAAATTGCCTATTAAAAATCTTGAATGTATCAGAGAGTTAGGGGGGATAACCGACAAGCCTTGCGCCATTTGCCCCGAAAGTGAAAAGTCACCGTCTTTTGAATTTGTAAATTCTCTTGCAAAAGATATTGTAAATGCTTGCAGAGGAATGATAAAAAACAATATTCCGATTGTTGTTATTACAAAATACGATTTTTCAAAGGCTTTGGGAATTTGCCTAAAAAAATATTTACCCTGCGGCTACTCTTTTATATGTGCCGACGGTATTGACTGTACGCGCGGTGATTATGTGGATATAGGCTTACCTGTTGCAGAGGGTAAAGCCGTACCCGTAGTTGTTAAAACATTAGTTTTCGGAGGATGATATTATGAAACTTTCAACTGTCCTTTTCGGTGTTAATTATGAATTTAAGTCCGTTAAAGAGGTTTTGGCAAAGGCCAACGAGAAAAAAAGCGGCGATACTCTTGCGGGCATAGGTGCAAAAGACGCTAAAGAGCGAATAGCCGCAAAAACGGTCCTTGCCGATTTAACTGTTGAAGATATTACTAATTCTCCTGCGGTACCTTACGAAGAAGACAGCGTAACAAGAATAATTCTTGATGACCTGAATAAAGAAGAATACGAAAAGATAAAAGGTTTACGCATTGGAGAGCTTCGTGAGAAAATTCTCGATAATACCAAAACAAGTGAAGATATTCTTAAAATTGCAAGCGGTATGACATCTGAAGTTATTGCCTCTCTTGCAAAACTTATGGGAAATCTTGACCTTATGTATGTTTCTAAAAAACTTTACATTACGGCTCATTGCAACACAACAATAGGTGAAAAAGGTACTTTTGCCGTTCGGCTTCAACCAAACCACCCAACAGATGATGTTAAGGGTGTTACCGCTTCGCTTTTAGAGGGATTGTCTTACGGTGCAGGGGACGCGGTTTTAGGTCTTAACCCTGCTGTTGATACTCTTAAAAGCACAACCGACATTTTAAATCTTTTCAACGATGTAAAAACAAGGCTTAAAATTCCGACTCAAACTTGCGTTCTTTCACATATTACAACTCAAATTAACGCTTTAAAGCACGGCGCGCCTATGGACTTGTGTTTTCAGTCTGTTGCAGGCTCTCAAGGTGCGTTAGAGTCTTTCGGTACAAGCGTAGAACAGTTAGAAGAAGCAAACGAGCTTATGAAGAAGCTTTCTACTGCCGAGGGACCCAATTATATGTATTTTGAAACAGGTCAGGGCAGTGAGCTTTCGTCATATACCCACAACGGAGCGGACCAGGTAGTTATGGAATCCCGTTGCTACGGCTTGGCAAAACATTTTAAGCCGTATCTTGTAAACACCGTTGTAGGGTTTATAGGTCCTGAATATATTTACGATACAAAAGAACTTATTCGCGCCGCCCTTGAAGATAATTTTTGCGGACACATGCACGGCTTGCCCATGGGCTGCGATATTTGTTACACGAACCACATGAAAGCAGACCAGAATGACGCGGACAGTTTACTTGTAATGCTTGCAAATTCAGGTTGCCATTATGTTATGGGAATACCCCAGTCAGATGACTGTATGCTTATGTATCAGTCAACCTCTTACCACGATATTGCCGCAGTAAGGGAAATGACAGGTCTTTCGCCCATTGCTCCTTTCAGAGAATGGCTCGAAAGCTACGGTATATGGGAAAACGGCAGATTAGGTAAAAATGCAGGCAATCCGAGAGTATTTCTTTAAGGGGGAAGAGCGATGAAAGATTATTTTGATAATTTGTGCGAGTCAACACCCGCAAGACTTCAAATAGGCAGAGCAGGCAGCAGATACACAACTGAAAAATACCTTGAATTCAGGGCGGCACACGCGGCGGCAACAGATGCGGTTACTACCGAGGTTCCGGCAGAAACAGTTAAATCTTTAGGACTCTTTGAAGTAAGAACAAAATGCCGCGACAAATACGAAATGATAACCAGACCCGATTGGGGCAGGGTTTTTGATGACGAAACAAAAGCATATCTTAAAGAAAACGGTACAGTTGATGCAGATGTTCAGATTTATTGCGGAGACGGGCTTTCTGCTCCCTCTATAGCCGCAAATATTCCCGACCTTTTGCCGATGCTTACAATGGCTCTTGAAGAAGATGGCATAACGGTAGGCAAGCCCTTTTTCGTACGCTATTGCAGAGTTAATACGGCGAGAGAAATAGGCCCTTTACTTAACGCAAAGGTTGTGTGCGTGCTTATAGGCGAACGACCGGGTCTTTTAACGGATGAGAGTATGTCGGCATACATTGCCTATAAACCGCACCCTGATATGAGCGAATGTGGGTATACTGTTGTTTCGAATATCAGCCGTTTCGGTATGCCGCCTGTTGAAGCGGGCGCATATATTGCGGATATTATAAAAGCAATGCTGAAGCAAAAAGCAAGCGGACTTGATTTAAAACTTTAAACAAAGCATTAAAAGGAAGATATATTATGCCCGAAAACTCACAAAGGTTTTTTGAAAACAAAAACTGCAAATTTTACCCTTGCCATAATATAGGGGATAGCGTAGACTTTAACTGCCTTTTTTGTTTTTGTCCTCTTTACAGTATGGAGCATTGCCCCGGCGACTTTACATTTACAACCGTAAACGGCCAGCAGGTAAAGGACTGTAAAAATTGCATTTTTCCCCATATACCCGAAAATTATGATATAATTATTGAGATTTTATCTTGGAAAAATAAGAAATAATGATATAATTTAATTGAATTAAATTGGTCAGGAGTGTTTACTGTGGGTGAAACCGAATTTTTAAAAGCTATGGGGCAAAGAATAATGCAGCGCAGAAAAGCACTGCGTATGACTCAGGAGGAGCTTGCCGAAAAGTTAGATGTTTCTACACAAATGATTTCAAATCTTGAATTGGGTAAAAAAGCAATTCGACCTGAAAATCTCGCAAAGGTTTGCGAGGTGCTTGAACTTAGCGCAGATTTTGTTTTAACAGGAGTGCGGAAAAACTTACACAACTAACCGCAGAAAAACTGCAAATTGTTAATGATATGGTCGAATATATGATTAGCAAGAAATAAGAAAAAAGTAAGGGGTTGTAAAAATTCGTTTTTTACAACTCTTTTTATTGCATTATTAAATTGAAAAAACAACTCACTTATGATATTATTGTTTTGCAAACTTACTACGGAGGAATAAAATGGACGAATTCAGAATAGGCGCTTCATATTACCCTGAATGGTGGAGCGAAAATGAGTGGGAAGAAGATTTTTCTAAAATGGAAGCTCTCGGCTTCAATGCGGTGAGAATGGGTGAATTTGCATGGAGTTGGTTTGAGCCAAAAGAGGGTGAATATAATTTTGAGCCTATGCTGAGAGTCCTGGACTGTGCAGAAAAACACGGGATTAAAGTTATTATGGGAACTACAACCGCAGTATGTCCGCCGTGGCTTTATAAAAAGTACCCCGAGGTTAAAGGCGGCAACGAAAAAGGCAGATACGATTTCGGCGGAAGAAAGGGTCAGTGTCTTTCAAGCTCCGTATTCCTCGAATACGCTGAAAGAATAACCGAGGCGCAGGCAAAAGCCTTGGGCGGACACCCTGCCGTTATAGGCTGGCAGTTAGATAACGAGCCCGGTTTCCCTTTTTGCGATTATGATGAATGTTGTACTAAAGGCTTCAGAGCATGGCTTAAAGAAAAATACGGCACAATAGATAAGCTTAACAAAGCATGGTTTACAATGATGTGGTCAAATGTTTACAATGACTTTGACGAAATTGATATTCCCGTAAATTCTTCTGAGGGCGGTTGGACTAAAGAAATTCAGCTTGATTACAGAAAATATTTTTCATTTACATTCAACCGCCTGTTAAGAATGGAAGCCGGCATTGTGCGAAAATACTCGCCGGGCAGATTTATTTACACCAACTGGCCGGGGGCAAACTGGTCCGTTAACTGTTATGAGGGCAGTGAATATCTGGATTTTGCCGCGTGGGATAATTATGTTCCCCAACCTAACGGAGATAACTACCGCGTGCAGTTAAGGGCAAGTATGGAGCACAGCTTCGACAGGTATCTTTCAAAGGGCAAGCATAAATTTCTTGTTGCCGAGCAAACACCCGTACCTGACGCCAACACTCCTGCGGAGGTTGTACGGGCGCAAACATGGCTAAATGTTTCTCACGGAGCATTTGCAACCCTTTATTTTGAATGGCGTTCCCCCACAGGCGGAGCGGAGCAAGGGGCAGAAAGCGTGCTGGGCCGTGATAAAAAATATCGGGAAAATGTTGGACCGGTATACAGAAAGCTTACCGCAGAGCTTAAAGAGCATTATCCGAAATTTGCAGAGTCAAAAACAATATCGCCCGTTGCGGCTGTTTACTCCTATGAAAACAGTTGGGGAACAGAGGGCTGGGTTGTTGACGGTCCTTATGACGAAGAATTTTTTAACGCTTACGGCGGGTTTAAAAATCAGCTTAAAACCAATGTTGATGTTATATCAATAGATGAAGATTTAAGTCGGTATAAAGTAATTGTTATGCCTGATTTCAGAATTACTACCGAAGAGCAGGCAGAAAAAGTCAAAGCTTATGTCCGTAACGGCGGCATTGTTGTTATGAATACCGAGTGCGGCACAAGAGATGAATATAACCGTATGCGTGAGCTTTTAGAGCCCGGACTTTTCGCAGATATGTGCGGCGCGGTTGCCGTTGAAAATATTACTGCCCAAAAGCTTGAAAATCAGACGGGTGAGCCCGGCGAGGTTGATTTTCCTTACGGCAAAGTTCATATTTCGGGCAAAATCCACCGTATTAAACCAAGCACGGCCCAATGTGCCGCAACATACACAACGGGACTGTTAAACTGCACACCCGCGGTTACGGTTAATTCTTACGGTGACGGCTTTGCCGTGCTTTACGGCACAGACGGAAACGATGTTTATTTTTATGAAACTCTTGCACATCTCATAAAAGAGCGATTTAACATTGAGCCTATAATCGAAGCTGATGACGGAATAATAGTATCTTCACGGACGGCTGAGGATAAAGAATACATATTTGCTGTTAATATGAAAGACAAGCCTGTATGTGTAAACTTAAAGGAAAAAATTAAAGATATCCTCACGGATAAATTCTTAATCGGTAAAACGGAACTTTGCGGATACGATGTGCTTGTGCTTGAAAAAGACAGATAATATATAAAACAAAACCAAAGGTGTAAATACCTTCTGTAAATTTATTGTGATTGTGTTTCAGAATTGAGGTAGAATAATTGAAATCAGGAAATACGGAGCTTAAAATAAATAAGCATACAGGAAGCTACGAAATAATACACAAAGGGTTTTCATGGGTTAGTGACGGCAGAATACCTTATATAATTATTCGCAAAAAGGTGGGCGAAAAATATATAAGTACCTACCGTACCCTGTATTCTGCGCCCAATAAAAAAATTGAATATAAAGATAATAAAATTACTTCGAGACTTTCGGGATATGTTGCTTTCGGCAAAAAACTTCCGTTTTCTCTTATTTGCACGGCTGAAATAACAGGAGACAATACGGTAACTTTCTCGCTTAAAGCCGAAAATGAAACAGGCTATGATATTCAGGCGGTATATTTTCCTGCTCCCTTTAATTCCAAAGAAAAGGGGAAGAAATCTTATCATATTGACTCTATGCGGCAAGGCTTTTTACTGCCCGATGGCTATAAAGAAAACTTTTCCTCCACTTTCGGTTTTGCCCATTATCTTCGCAAAATCAATACAGGCGACTGCTATATGCCTGTCTGGGGCAGAGTTTGTGACGGGCATACCTTTACTGCCATTGTGGAAACTCCGTATGACGCCTGTATGTTTTCTTCATTCGGCCGTCATAAAGCTTTTGTCAATTCTGTTCATTGGATGTCCTCTCTGGGCAAGCTTTCTTATGAACGGAAAATACGGTTTATTTTTCATGAAAACGGCGATTATAATACAGTGGCAAAGGATTACCGCAAATATCTGATTGAGACTGAACAGTTTGTCTCAATTGACGACAAAATAAAGAAAAACAAGAATATTGAAAAACTCATAGGCTGTCCGGTACTGCATCACAAAATCTATTCTAAAATAAATGAAAAATCAAAATTTTACGATAAAAACGGCACAAATGAAATCTTGTATGCAACCTTTTATGAGAGGGCAGAGCAAATAAAAAAACTGAAAGAGAACGGACTTGATAAGCTATATATACATACTGACGGTTGGGGCAAAGACGGTTATGATAACAACCACCCTTATATTCTTCCGCCGTGCGAAGCGGCAGGCGGATATGACGGTTTAAAAGAATTTGCAAAGGTCAGCCGTGATTTGGGTTATGTTTTTGCGCTTCACGACCAGTACAGGGATTACTATTATTCATCGCCCGTTTTCGATATGGATAAAGCAGTTGAAAATATTGACGGCTCGCACCCTTACTGCTCTATTTGGGACGGCGGCGAGCATACATTCCTTTGTGCTTCTCAGGCTCTTGAATTTGTTAAAAAAACCTATTCGGAGCTTAAAGAACACGGTGTTGATGTGCAGGGCGCTTATCTTGATGTGTTCTCGGTTATGAACGGTGACGAGTGCTTTAATCCGAAGCATAAGGTTACAAGGGAAGAAAGCATAAAGCACCGCGCGGAATGTTTTGATTATCTTAACTCCAAAGGAATGATAATGTCCTCAGAAGAACCTGCCATGCAGCTTTTAAACCACCTTGCACTTGTTCATCACGGACCTTTTACTTTAAGACCGCAAGAAAACGGGCAGGCGGTGGGAATTCCCGTGCCTCTCGGTAATCTTGTATTTCATGACTGTATTATGGTGCCATGGAATTGGTTTAACAACTGGGGTATTCCCAAAGGCGATGACGGCGATTTATACTGTGCTTTGTTTGCCGGTATGCCTTATATCAGCCCTTTTGGCAGCGGGCTTAAAAAAATCGGTACGGATAACCGTACCGCAGATTTGGAATTATTGAACGGAGAGGACCTGAAAAAAGAGATTAACCGTGTAAAACCCCTTGCGGATTTACAGGCAAAGCTTTATAACAAAGAAATGATAAAGCACGAGTTTTTAGGCAGTACCCGCCGTCAGAAAGCCACTTACGCAGACGGTACAACCGTTACTGTTGATTTTGATAAAGGTACTTACAGTATAGCCGAAAAGAGTCGAACCCGATATGCCTATTAAATAAATCTTTGGCACATTCGACTGTTTTTCGGCTTGCCATACGCCGGTATGGCTCCACCGAGAAGACCGCCGACTGCACTCAAATCTTTATCTAATAGGTGCGAAGCAGTTAAAAATTACGATTTTTGTTCTATCAAGGCAAAACTCGATGTAATACTGTCGTATTACGAGAGGTTTTTAACGCATATAGGGCGAAAATATCGCTTTATAAACCATATTGTGTTCGATTCTTTTCGGCTATAGAAGAATAAGGGTGAAACAATGACTTTTGAAGAAAGAAAAGCGCTTGTAGAATCATATATGGGCAAAACTGTGCGAATAGAAATTGACAGACCTATTGGCTACGAGCATAAAAAGGGAAAATATACCCTTACATACCCTATAAACTACGGATATATACCCGGCGTATACGGTGGTGACGGCGAGGAGCTCGATGTATATTTACTGGGTGTAAAGAAGCCTGTCAGGGAATACACCGGAAAGATTATCGGTATTATACACCGTGAAAATGACGATGAAGATAAGCTTGTTATGGCTCCCGAGGGTGTAATACTTACGAAAGATGAAATTTACCGGCAGGTACAGTTTCAGGAGCAATATTACCAAACAAACATAGACGCGCTTTATCGGTAGATGTGAAAATAAAATATTATCATAAAAACATTAACCGCAGGAGGTGATGAAATGCCGCTTCAAATAATTCGTCAGGATATTACTAAAATGAAAGTAGACGCCATTGTAAATACGACCAACGAAAAAATGGTCGGTTACAGCGGTGTTGATTTAGCAGTACATTCCTTAGCAGGGTCAGAGTTAGATGAGGAGTGCAAAAGAGTTGCTCCCCTCGGTCTCGGCGAGGCAAAAATAACAAAGGGTTACAATTTAGACGCCAAATATATTATTCACACTTCGGGACCTGTATGGCACGGAGGACTTAACGGCGAAAGTATAATCCTGAAATCCTGCTATATCGAGTCTTTGAAATTAGCTGTTGAAAACGGCTGTGAGACTGTGGCATTTCCGTTGATTTCATCGGGTGCATACGGCTACCCTAAAGACCAAGTGCTGAAATTTGCAATTCAGGTCATAACCGATTTTTTATTAAACAACGAAATAACGGTCTATTTATGTGTTTTTGACCGCAAATCGTATGAGTTCAGTAAAGAACTGTTTACTGAAATAAGCGAAGTGATTGATGACAAATATGTTGAGGAAAACGCTGAAGACTGCATTGCCGAAACAAATGTGCCTGACTTGTTCTTTTCAAATAAAATTGCAAGCGAAAAAATTATTGATGTCTGCTCTGAAACGCCCGCTCCCTGTAAGGAACAATACAGCAGTGTACGGGGAAAATCGTTGTATGAATATATGCAGTCAATGGATAAGCCGTTCGCATATAAACTGTTTGATTTAATAGATGAACGGGGAATGACCGATGTTGAGTGTTATAAAAAGGCCAATGTGGATAAAAAGACCTTTTCTAAAATTAAGTGCAACCCTGAAACATACAGACCCTCAAAGCAAACCGCAGTAGCCTTTGCAATAGCTTTAAGGCTCAACCTTGAAGAAACACAAGACCTGCTTGCTTCGGCAGGGCTGACATTATCGCGCAGTTTCACTTTTGATAAGATAATCCGCTACTTTATTCAAAAAGAAGTTTATGATATTTTTGAAATTAACGAGGCTCTGTTTGAATTTGACCAAAGCTTGTTGGGAGTATAAATTATGAAAAATGTTAAAATTACGGTTATGCGCAAGGCACGGTATGACAATTTAATAGAAAAGTACGAAAACCTTATTGAACATGAGTGCGATTTAAAAGAGGGGCAGATTTTTATTTGTAAAGGCTATGAAAAACCCGATGGCTTCTGCGACAGTGCGTGGGAAAGTATCTCGCCTTTTGTTATGACGCTTTCTCACGGCGGAGAAAATTTCTATGACGGATGGATGAAAAACGAAAAATCCGCAATGATTTCTTGTAACGACGGTTTCAGACCTGTTAGTTTTCTGTTAGAAGCGTGTGAATAATTATAGGAGGAAAAATTTATGACTGAATTTGTGTGTTACCCAAAATGTACTACTTGTCAAAAAGCAAAAAAATGGCTTGACGGCAATAAAATTAAATACGGTTTAAGGGATATAAAGACGGATAATCCAAAATATGAGGAGTTAGCCCAATGGTACTGTAAAAGCGGTTTGCCTCTTAAAAAATTTTTTAACACAAGCGGACTTGTTTATAAATCGTTAGACCTGAAAAACAGGCTCCCTCAGATGACAGAAGAAGAAATGTTAAATTTGCTTGCAACAGACGGTATGCTCATAAAAAGACCGCTTTTAATCGGAGATGACTTTGTGCTTGTTGGATTTAAAGAAAAAGAGTGGCAAGAAAAGCTTATAAAATAAAATGTCGCCCGTCAAGCGACCGTTTATACACAATAATCAACTATAATGGGGTTGTAAGGTTGAAAAAGCCTTACAGCCACATTTTATTTTCGGAGGATTTATTATGAAAAACAATGTTACGGAATTAGTATTTATTTTAGACAGAAGCGGCTCAATGTCGGGTCTTGAAAAAGACACAATAGGCGGCTTTAACTCAATGATTGAAAAACAACGGAAGGAGAACGGCGAATGCTATGTTTCAACAGTTCTTTTTGACAATGCTGCGGAGGTTCTCCACGACAGAATAAAGCTTTCTCAGGTTAAACCAATGACAGAGAACGATTACACGGTCCGAGGCTGCACAGCACTTTTAGACGCTTTAGGCGGCGCAATTCATCATATTGGTAATGTTCACAAATACGCACGCCCCGAGGATGTGCCCGAACATACAATGTTTATAATCACAACCGACGGTATGGAAAACGCAAGCCGTATTTACACAGGGGAACGGGTAAAAGAGATGATTAAGCGCCAAAAAGAAAAATACGGCTGGGAGTTTCTTTTTATAGGCGCTAATATAGACGCTGTTGAAACTGCGTCAAGGTACGGCATTGAAAGCGACAGAGCCGTTAATTACAATGCAGACGGAATAGGCACACAGATTGTGTATGAATCTGTGTCAAATGCAGTTTGTCAGCTGCGCAGCTGTGAAAAGCTCTCTGACGATTGGAGCGCCCCTATTGACGAGGACTATAAAAAAAGGGGAAAAAGTCGTAAGTAAGATGTTCAGAGGTTGAAATATCTGAAATTTTCTGTTAAAAATAAGTATAAAAGCTTCTCGCCGGATTTCTGTTTGAAGTTCGGCGGTTTTTACAATTAAAAGACTTTAATGTAAAAATAGTGAAAGAATAGTGAAAATTAGTGTAAAAATAATGGATTTTTCTTTTGGCTTGTGATATAATAATCTTAAGAAAAGGTGATGTAAATGATTAAGGTTACGCTGACAAATGAAATTTTAAAAAGAATATCTGTAATAGAGCAAAACAAATTCTATGTAGGTACTGTTACCTTGCCGTCCGTCACGGCTAACAGACTTCGTAAAAATTCAAAGAAGAAAAGCTCTTATGCGTCTAATAAAATTGAAGGCAATCCCCTTTCTGAAGAACAGGCAAATAATGCTATTGAAAGTGACCCCCATAAGCATTTTCTTAAGCCGGAGCAAGAAATTCGCAATTATTTTACTGCACTGGGCTTTTTAGATGAAAAAGTTAAGAGTAAAGTTCCGTTTTCAAAAGAGCTTATTTTAGAGGTTCAGGCTGTTGTAGAAAAAGGTGCGTCCGCTGAGAAAATTGGCATACGCGGAGAAATGCCGCCCGGAGTCTTATTTGCCGTATACGACTCTGAAACAGGCAATGCCGAATATATTCCGCCTGAATATTCGGAAATACCGGGTTTGTTAGACGAACTTGAAGATTATGTTAATACAACAGACGACCACCCTTTAATTGTTGCGGCTGTTGTTCATTATCAGCTTGTAACAATTCACCCTTTTGAAGACGGCAACGGAAGAACCGCAAGACTTATGTCCGGATATATCCTTAATTTGTACGGTTACGGTTTTAACGGAATAGGTTCGTTAGAAGAATATTTTGCCTATGACCCTGAGGAATACTATAAATCGCTTCAAATGGGTCTGCCGGCATTGTATTATTCAGGCAGAGAAAATCCGCCGCATCCTGAAATTTGGGTAAATTATTTTCTTCGTATGGTTGAATTATATTCCGGAAAAGTTTGCGAGCTTTCAAAATCATCAAATGCGCATGATTTGTTGGCGGGGCTGTCTTATCTTAACATAAAAGAAAAAGGGCTTCTCTTGTTTTTACTTAAAAACCATTTATACGAATTTACGCCTATTGATGTGAGTAAAAAGCTGGGCGTAACAAATAAGACGGTTATTAACCGTTGCTTAAAACTTACAAACAACGGTTTTATTATACCGGTTATTGTTAAAGAAAGAATCCGTTCATACAGATTAAGCAAATTTACAATTGATAATTTTGATATTATTTTAAAAGAATTAGATTAAGCACTTATAATATAAAACACCGCGCCGAATTTCTGTAATGAAGTTCGGCGCGATGCTTATAAATTAAATCTTAACTTTATCTTAACTCTTATTTTATTGAACTATTCCCATACTTATTATATAATGTTTATATATTTATTTTCGGAGTATGATATGAAAAGTATTTTAATTGTTGATGACGATATTTACATAGGTAACTTAATTGAAGAAGCGCTGGAAAAGAACGGCTACAGAACGGTAAGAGCCTATTCCGGCTCAGAAGTATTGCTGTTGCTTAAAACCGAAAAGCCCGATTTAATTCTTTTGGATCTTATGCTGCCGGGTTTATCGGGTGAAGAGGTGCTCTCGCAGATTACCGATATTCCCGTAATTGCAGTCAGCGCAAAAACAGGTATTGACGATAAGGTGGGTCTTCTTTTAGGCGGTGCGGTAGATTATATTACAAAACCCTTTGATGTAAGAGAATTGTTGGCGCGAATAGAAATCCGTCTGCGTTCGCCCGTTTTATGCGGCTCTAATCTGTCTTATAAAAATCTTGTATTAAATACCGATACTCATTCTGCCGAGGCAGGGGGCAAAGAAACTCATCTTACAAAAACCGAATTTGCAATCTTAAAGCAGTTAATGCTTACTCCCTCCCGTGTTACAACCAAAACACAGCTTCTTGACCAAATCGCCTACGATACGCCCGACTGTACCGAATATTCTTTAAAAGTCCACATTAGCAATTTACGAAAAAAACTGACCGATATTGCAGGTGAGGACTTGATTGAATCCGTTTGGGGTATAGGCTTTAAAATGAAATAACTTAACGAAAGCTTAACCTTTTTCTTTACCGCTTTCTTAAATATCAGATGATATTATGGGGTTAAAGGAGGAAATCTTTATGGAATATGTATTAAAAACAGACTCTTTAAGTAAACGCTACAGGGATTTTCAGGCATTAAACGGATTATCGCTGAATATTCCCAAAGGCTCAATTTACGGATTGGTAGGCAAAAACGGAGCAGGCAAAACCACACTTATACGCCTGATTTGCGGATTGCAAGAGCCCACATCAGGTGATTTTACGCTTTACGGAATTAAAAATACCGATAAAAGCATTTCAAAATCCCGAAAAAGGATAGGTGCGGTTGTAGAAACACCGTCGTTGTATTTGGATATGACGGCTTATGAGAATATGAAATATCAGTATAAGCTTGTGGGCAACCCCGATACTTCAACAATATCAGAGCTTTTAACGCTGGTAGGACTTGAAAAAACAGGCAAGAAAAAGGTACGCAATTTTTCTCTCGGTATGAAACAGCGTCTTGGCATTGCCATTGCCCTTGTAGGCACACCCGATTTTTTAATTCTTGATGAGCCCATAAACGGTCTTGACCCGCAGGGCATTGTTGAAATCCGTGAGCTTATATTAAAGCTGAATAAAGAAATGAACATAACAGTTTTAATTTCAAGCCACATACTCCACGAGCTTTCAATGCTTGCAACTCACTACGGGTTTATTGATAAAGGCTCGGTTGTTTCAGAAATAAGCGCAGAAGAATTAGAGCAAAAGTGCAGAAAATGCGTAAAGGTTAAAGTGGATAATATAAACAGCTTAATTCAGTATCTTGACGGTGAAAATACGGAATATTCAATTATTTCAAATGACGAAGCCAATATTTACGGCGAGATTGTTGTTTCGGACTTTGTTTTAGGCTTAAATGAAAAGGGCTGTAGGGTAATAACTCTCACCGAATCGGACGAAACACTGGAAAGCTACTTTATAAACCTTGTGGGAGGTGCGAAGCAATGAAAAATTTGTTATCCGCTGAATTTTTAAGGCTTTTTAAAAGCAAATTGTTTTATACTCTTACATCATTGTCGTTTGTTTTCGGTATAGTTATTCAAGTTTATATATACATAGGCTCAAAGGTTTCTGAAATAGAACCTCACATCGAGTACGGATTTTTTGCGGTTGCCGCAGTTGTAGGCTTTGTTGTTGCGGTATTTGTCAGTCTGTTTGTGGGAACGGAATATTCAGACGGCACATTAAGAAATAAAATAGTCCACGGCAAAAAAAGAATCAGCATATATTGCTCAAAGCTTATTACTTGCTGTTTGGCAATGTTTCTTATGTATGTTGCATATTATATCAGTTCACTGATTTTCGGGCATATTTTATGCGGAAGGTTTACAACCAAAGCTTCTTCGGTTGTTATAACGGCTTTAGTTTTGTATTTGTGTACCTGCGCTTATATTTGCCTGTTCCTTATGATTTCAATGAATTGCAGTAAAAAAGCAGTTGTTTCGGTGGTATCGCTTATAATGACAATTGCAATGTTCTTTACTGCCGTAGCAGTTTCTTCGGCACTGAGCGAGCCGGAATACTTCCCCGAGGCAATTTATATGGATACAGAAACAGGTCAACTTGTTAAAGAACCCGAAATGCCAAACCCTAATTACCCTACGGGAACAAAAAGACAGGTCCTCGAAGTGCTTGACGACCTTAACCCTACCGGTCAATGTATTCAGCTTTCGGGCGCAATCAGCGATGAAGGTACGGTTTGTAAAGCAGAATTCCCGCTGTATTCAACGGCAATTATTGCAGTAAGCACTGTTTTCGGTATGGCATTGTTCAGAAAAAAAGATATTGTATAAATCAATCTTATGCAGACGGGCAAAACTGCCCGTCTATCGGCGGTTATAAATATATTTATCGGGAGCTTTTATGGAAATTGCAGTTGTTGTTTTGAGTGTGGTTGCCGTTGTTGCGGTTATAACGGTAATATCGCTGAAAAAAGAATTAAAAAGTATCAGCAAGCAAACAGAAGAGATTTTAAATAATAATACAAACGCTTTGATTACCGTTTCAACGAAAGATAAATCAGTAATAAATGCCGTAAAGGTTTTAAATAACAGTCTAAAAGAGTTACGAAAAAAAGAGCTGAATATTCAGGCGAAAAATGCAGAAATCAGCACGGCAATTACAAATATTTCTCACGATTTAAGAACACCTTTAACTGCAATAAGCGGTTATCTTGAGCTTTTAAAAGCCGAAGAAAAGTCAGAAGAGGTTGAGCGATGTCTGCGGATTATAGAAAACAGAACAGACGCTATGAAAAATCTTACCGAAGAACTGTTTCAATATTCAATTGTGATTTGCGGCGAAAACCAGCTTGAATTTCAAAATGTTTCAGTAAACGGAGTTCTTGAAGAGAGTATAGCGGTATATTATGCGGTGTTAAAAGAAAAAGGCATTGAACCGTTAATTACCCTGACTGACAGACAGATTATAAGAAAACTTGATAAAAATGCTTTAATGAGAATTTTTGCGAATATTTTGAGCAATGCGGTTAAATACAGTGACGGGGATTTGGAAATTACCCTGACCGACAGCGGAGACGCAATTTTTGCCAACACATCGTCAAAGCTTGATGAAATTCAGGTAGGAAAAATTTTTGACAGATTTTATACGGTAGAAAATGCAAGAACATCAACGGGATTGGGGCTTTCTATTGCCCGAAGCCTTGCGGAGAAAATGAACGGAAATGTTACGGCAGAGTACAACAACGGCAAATTCCTTATAACTGTATCTTTCAACGGTGAAAATGCACTTGCCTAACACCGGCAAGTCGAAAAATACGGCAATAATATATTAAATAGTTTACAATATTTTAACAAATCGTTTGACATATAAGGATATTAGTTGTATAATACGGGAAATATCAACTTTGGGGGATGATTTAATGGTACAACTTAGCCAGGTTTATGTTATTTTTAAAAAGCTTGCGGCTGTAATTTCAGCCATAATTCTTTTGGTTGTTGGTGCAGATGAAAAGAATTTGCCTTCGCCTGACGGCGCAGAGATTGTTAACAAAAATACTTATGTATTGGTTGACAGCAAGGTTTCTTCACAGGGCGTTACCAATGACGGCGAGTATTTCTATTTCAGCGGTAACGAGCACATGGGCAAAGCAGATATGGCAACAGGCGAGATTTCGCTTATTTGTGTTAACGCAATTCCCGAAGCTCTTCAGGAAAAAGGCTGTAACCACATAGGCGGTTTAAGCTACTATAACGGTATGATTTATGCCGCAGTCGAAGACGGTCCTGATTACAACAATTCATTTATTGTTCTTTACGATGCAGAAACATTAAAATTTACCGGAACATATTATGAGCTTCCGCACGAGCTTCACCTTGAGGGTGTGCCATGGTGCGCTGTTGATGTAAAGAGAAACTGCCTTTACACTGCCGAATGGAGAGAAGCACCGGAAGACCCTGATACAATAGAAGCGCCTTCTGTGCTTAATGTTTTCAGTCTTGACGATATGAGTTTAGTAAAAATTATTCCTCTTACCGCTCCTTTATACAGAATTCAGGGTGCTGAGATGTTCGGAAACAAGCTTTATATGTCTTGTGATGAAAATAACGACCAGAAGAGAATTCTCAGCGTTGATGTAAGAACAGGTATAGTTAAAACCGAATTTTCAAGAAATATCGGCACAGGTTTTGAGGCAGAAGATATGACGGTTTATGCCGATGAAGACGGCGAGCCTGTTTTCTGTGTTCTTGACAGAGGCGAACGCCGTGAGAGCACAAACCTTACATTCTACAAGCTTACCGACTGATAAAGGGTTTTACTGTAGATAAATATTAAGATTAAATTTAAAGACTGTGAAAAGTGAATGAAAGCTTTTCACAGTCTCTTTTTACTCATAATTTCTGAATATGTTGTAAATTCCCCATAGCTCTCAACAAAATTCCCAAATTTAATTGATATAACGCTTTTTATATGATAGAATATTTACAAATATCAGAAAGTGTGGTTATTATGGAAAAGGTTTCTCTAAGAGAAAAAATCGGCTACGGCGTAGGCGCCGTAGGTCTTGATTTAAGCTACGGTTTGTTTTATTCCTATCTTTCAATTTATCTTACAAACGCATTGGGAATAAAGTCGCTGTTCTTACTTGTTCTTGCTCCTCTTGCAAGAGTGTGGGACGGTATTAATGACCCTATGATGGGTATGCTTGTTGACAGAACTCATACTAAAATGGGTAAATACAGACCTTGGATACTTACGGGTGCAATACTAAATGCGGTTGTGCTGTGTTTTCTTTTTAACAATCCGGGGTTTGCTCCGGGCTCCGTTGGGCTTTATATTTATGTTGCCGTGCTTTATGTCCTTTGGGGTATGACTAACACTCTTGCGGATATTCCGTTCTGGTCTATGATTCCGTCATTTGCCAGCGAAGAAAAAGACAGGAATTTTGTTTCTACAATAGCAAGAACCTTTTCAGGTCTCGGTCAAGGAATAATTGTTATTTTCACTGCGCTTGCAGTTTCATATTTCGGCGGCGCGCAAAGCAGTGAGCTTAGCAAAATGGACTCTGAGTGTCTTAGGGCGGGCTTCGGCAAATGGTCTGTAATTGCCGCTGTTGCTCTTGTGTTTTTTGCAGGGATAAGCGTTCTTTCCACGAAAGAAAGAAGGGTTATAGTCAGCAATGAAAAGTTTTCTTTTAAAGACGCTTTGGGAGTTATAAAGCAAAATGACCAGCTTTTGATTTTTATGCTGTTTGCAATGATTTCAAACGCAGGCTTTTATATGACATCGGGCATAAGCAGTTATTATTTTGACTCGGTTGCGGGCAACCTTAAATTGCAGTCTACCTTTAATATGTTCGGTACGGTGGGCTCGGTGCTGTCGCTTCTTGTTATTCCGATTTGTTCAAGATTTATGACAAACCGCTCTACTTACAGAATGTCTTTGGGTTTGGCTGCCGCAGGCTACGCGGGTATGGCGCTTATAGGCTACCTTTTCGGCGGCAATGTTTACGCTTTAGGCGTATGCTATCTTTTAACCTCTGTAGGCACCGGCAGTATGTTTGTTAATCAAACCGTTATGTTAGCCGATATTGTAGACTACGGCGAATACAAATTGGGCAAAAGGAATCAAAGCCTTACTTTCTCAATGAAAGGCTTTTTGCAAAAAATGGCGTATACGGTGCAGTCGATTATTATGTATTCGGCATTCAGTATTACGGGCTTTGACGGAAATCTGATTGAGCAAAGCGCGGCGGCAAAAAGCGCAATATCTTTTTTAATGTTTATTGTACCGCCTGTTATGATGGTTGTATCTTTCATAATTTTCTCAAAAAAATATAAAATCTACGGCGAATTCAAGCAAGAGGTTTTAAATGCTGTAAATGAAAAGTAAATTTAAAAATTATTATGCTAATTAAATTTTCATCATTGTTTGGAGTGATATTATGAAAATTACTGTTGATAAGAATAAAACATATCAGACTATTCGGGGTTTTGGCGCCAGCGGTGCTTGGGGCACAAGTATTATAGGCGGATGGGACAATATAGATGAAAAATCAGGTCTTTCCGTCCGTGACAGAGCGTGTCAGCTTTTGTACAGTAAAAAAGACGGTATAGGTCTTTCTGTATACCGTTACAATATCGGCGGCGGTTCGGCATTTTCGGGCAAAGGTACATACAGCCCAAAAGCAAGGGCAGTCGAGAGCTTCTATGTTGACGGCGAATACGACTGGAGCAAAGATAAAAACTCTGTTTACATAATGAAAAAAGCTGTGGAATACGGTGCAAGCGAAGTAATATTTTTTGTAAACTCACCGATTGAACAGCTTACTAAAAACGGTATGGCACACACTACTCCCGGTAAAGCGTGGACCGAAAATTTAGATAAAAAGAATTACCGAAAATTCGCAGAGTACTGTTTAGATGTTACCGAGCATTTTTTGAATGAGGGTATTCCCGTAAAATACCTTTCACCCGTAAACGAGCCTTTGTGGGTTTGGACCGGCGGTCAAGAGGGCTGCCATTACAGACCGAGCAGTGTTAAAAAGGTGTTTTCGGTATTTGCCAAAGAGCTTAAAAGCAGAGAAAACCTTAAAGGCTTAAAGCTTTCGGGTTGTGAAAACGGCGATATTCGTTGGTTTAATAAAATGTATACCCGTGCGGTTTTGGGCAATAAGGACTGCAGAGATTTAGTTGACAGTATTGATATTCACTCTTACTTTTTACACCCCGTAAAGCCGTTTTTCAGCAACAGAGTAGCATATTTAAAACGCTTTAACAGATTTGTCAAAAAACATTATCCTACAAAAAGTATTGTTATGAGCGAATGGACTCACATGCAGGGCGGCAGAGATAAAGGCATGAACTCAGGTCTTGAAACCGCAAAAATAATTTATGAGGATTTAGTTTATTTGGAGGCTGTTTCATGGCAGCATTGGGTTGCCTTTTCTGAGGTTGATTACTGTGACGGCTTGATTTATCTGAATGAGGATACAAAAACTGTTGAAGAAACCAAACGCCTTTATGTTACGGGCAATTTCTCAAAATATATACCCATTGGGGCTAAAAGAGTTAATGTTAAAACGGATGACGAAAGCGTAAAGACGGTTGCGTTTTCTTATAATGATGAAACTGTTGTTATTTGCATAAACCCTACAGAGCAAACTAAAGAGGTTGACTTCGGTGAAAATAAAAAGGCTTTAGCGGCAGTCACGGACGATAACAGCGATTTGTGTGAACGCACCGAGGATTTAAGCAAAAAAATTAAATTAACACCTCGCTCGGTTACAACATTTGTTTACTGATGAGGAACAAGTTATTACGAGATTATGGGTTAAGGATTAAGAAAAGGGGATTTAATAATGTCACAGTTTATTGAAATTTTAATGAGCAACAAGCCTGCAGGCTTTGCCACGGTGTGTTTAGCCTTATACTTTTTCGGTATGGCAATTGTATTTATTTCTAAACCTCTTAAAAACGCAGAGAGCTTCTCTATAAAACCTGTAGATAATGCAGGAAAAACGGAAATTCGTGTATATTACGGCGGTATTTCGGGTGCTTTAGGTGCGTTTTTGCTTTACCTCGCTTATGCCGCCGGCACACCGTATTTTTCATTAGTAGGCGGAATGTTTTTTGCAACAACTGTTTTTGTAACAAGGTTTATTTTCTTGTTTGTAGACAAAGGCTGGAAATGCCCGTACACAAAATTAGCAATCCCGGCAGAGGGTGCATTTGTTATAGCCCTTTGGATATGCTACTTTCTTGCAAAGAATATCTGAGTGAATATTTTGAGGCATTATAACAACAGGCCTCTGCTGATTATTTCATCGGCAGAGGTTTGTTTTAATATTTGTTTTCTTTAAAAACTTGACTATTCGTACCGAATAGTATAATATATTTATGGTGATTAAATGGAAGAACGAACAGCTAAAATTATTGAGAGTGCAGCAGGCGGAACAGCCGGCAAAGACGCCAGAACATATAAGATTTCTTTACCTACAAGGTGGGTGAATAGCCTTGATTTAAGTGACGGCCAGGTCGAGTTGATTTTTGACGGCGAAAAAATTGTTATTGCACCAAAGCTTACACTGAATGAATTTATAAATAAAAAAACAGAATCAGCTCATAATTTATTGTTGATACAATTTTATGACGGAGATATATTATGCACCGAAATATGTGCAGATTTTACCGATAAATCTATATCAGCAGAGAATTATACCGAAAACATTGTAAAAACTGCTTTTGGTAATAACAAAACTCCGAGTTGGCAGGATTTTGAGAACTTTTTAGAAGAGCGTTGTGTACCGAGAAGTCGCAGCGGTATTCGAGAATATCTTGAGGCTATAGGTGTCGGAGAATATGACCCGTTAGAAATAATAAAAAAAACAAAGGGTAAAATGGCAGAAGATAATCAGTGGCTGAAATTGGAGACATTATGACAGTAAAGTTTTATACAGATGAAAAAATAGCAGAAACTTCGTCAAAAGGTAATCAGGAAAAGTGGTTTTCTGCTGAGAATAATAAATGGTATAAGTTAGACCAATTCGGTTACGAGGCTCTTTCGGAAACCCTTATATCTAAATTATTAGAAAAGAGCAACATAAAAGAAACGCCGTTCTCATTTGCGAGATATGATATGGAAAGGGTAAATGCTCACGGCAGAGAGCGAACAGCATGCAGTAGCGATAATTTTTTAAAGAAAGGTCAGTCAATTATTACAATCAGTCACTTGCTTTCAAAGCAACTCGGCACTTCTTTAAAGGAAAAATTGGCGAAATTGCCTAGTGACAAAAAGCGTATTCAATATTTAGCAGAGGCGACTGCGGACTATACGGGACTTCGGGAATTTCCGCAGTATTTAACATTATTATTTGAAATAGATGCCTTATTTTTAAATGATGATAGGCATTTGAACAATATCGCCGTAATTGAGAAGAACGGAGAATTTGATTATTGCCCAATATTTGATAACGGTGCAGGATTGCTTTCAAATGTTCAATTTTCACCAATGGATATTGAGCCGAAGGGTCTTATAAAAGACATACTCGCAAGGCCTTTCAATACTACATTTACAAGACAAATAAACACTGCAAGGGCTCTTTACGGCAGTGTGCTCCTAATTCCTGAATTTACAGAAAAAGAAATTTTAACAGAACTGGAACCATTGCTCATGTTTTACCCTGCGCGTGACCGCGGTATAATTGCAAACCGTGTAACTGCAACAATTTTAACAAGACAAAAATATAATTAAATAAAGCGCAGTATTTAAGAGCAGACTTTTGCGAATTTAAAAAGTTCGTGAGAGTCTGTTAATTTTAACCATTTTTTATGCCGATTTTTCTACATATACCTTTGTTTGGTAATTATTGACACAAAAAGACTAATAATATATACTCAAATTACCGAACAATTTCAGAAAGCAGGTAATATTATGAAAGTTACATTTATGGGTGCAGGCAGCACTGTTTTTGCAAAAAATGTTTTAGGCGATGTTATGTCTGCTCCGGCTCTTCGCGAATGCGAAATAGCGCTTTACGATATAGATCCCGAAAGGCTTGACGAATCTTACATAATGGTTACTGCCTTAAACAGAAATATTAACGAAAACAGAGCGGTAATCAAAAAGTATTTAGGCGTAGAAAATCGCAAAGACGCTTTGAGAGACGCCACATTTGTTGTAAACGCTATTCAGGTTGGTCTTTATGACCCTTGCACAATTATAGATTTTGAAGTGCCTAAAAAATACGGCTTCAGGCAGACTATTGCCGATTCTAACAGTATTGGCGGTATCTTCCGTGCACTTCGTACAATTCCTGTATTAAAGGATTTTACAGACGATATGGAAGAGGTTTGCCCTAACGCATATTTTCTTAATTACACAAACCCGATGGCCCAGCTTACAGGCTTTTTAGGCAGATACACTTCTATTAAATCCGTAGGTCTTTGCCACTCCGTTCAAGGTTGTTCAAGAGGCTTGTTAGATAAGCTTAATATAGAATACAAAGAGCCTATCCGCGAGAGAATTGCGGGTATTAACCACCAGGGCTGGCTTTTAGAAATCGAAGACGCAGACGGTAACGACCTTTACCCTGAAATAAGAAAAAGGGCTGTTGATGTTTTAGAAAGCAGCGTTACCGACCACAATGACCTTGTAAGATACGAATATATTCGCCGTTTAGGCTACTACTGTACAGAATCAAGCGAGCATAATGCGGAGTATAACGCTTGGTTTATTAAAAACAATCACCCCGAGCTTATTGAAAGATATAACATTCCTCTTGATGAATACCCAAGGCGTTGTGTAAAACAAATTGCCGATTGGAAAGAGGCTAAAAAGAAATATATGAGCGATGAGGTTACTCATAACCGCACAAAAGAGTATGCGTCTTATATTATGGAAGCGATTATGACCGATGTTCCGTACAAAATCGGCGGTAATGTAATAAACAACGGTCTTATTCCTAATCTTCCCGATGAGGCATGCGTTGAAGTTGCCTGCCTTGTTAATAAATACGGTATTCAACCGTGCCGTCAGCCTGCGCTCCCTCAACAGCTTGCGGCGGTTAACAGAACTATGATAAATGTTCATCTTTTAACAATTGAAGCGGCGGTTACTCAAAGGAAAGAGGCTATTTATCAGGCGGCAATGCTTGACCCGATGGCGGCGTCAAACCTTACAATAGATGAAATTGTTCATCTTTGCGATGACCTTATTGAAGCCCACGGAGATTATTTGCCAAAGTACCATTGAGCAGTTACATAGACGAAAAGTGAAAAATCAGCGGGGACGACAGTCGCTTCGCGGCATCATAAGTCGAGCCGTGATAAAAACAGCTTTATTTTTCTGACAAAATAAAATCAGAACAGATAGTAATTCGAGTTTTAAAAAGCTTAAATTACTATCTGTTTTTCTTCTGCTAATTTATTTGTTTGATTTAAATATTTATAGCCGAAAATATCGCTTTATAAACCGTATAGTGTTCGACTGTTTTCGTCTATTGCAAATCAATAACTGTATTGTAATCGTCAATACCGTAATTACCGATGCAGTTTTTCAACATATCGTAAAGGTCAACAGTATCACCGTTTTGGGTGCGGATTTTTTTGTTTAAAATCTTAAATACGGGGTTTAAGCGTTTGAAGAATTTTAAAAGCGTATCACCTAAAGGCGTGCCTTCGGTGTATGGCTGATTACCGCCGAAAAGGTTTCTGACAATAAGAACCGCTACATCGGAAATTTTCATATTTTTAACTTCTTTGTGCGGTTTTATAAAAAATAATTTGCAGAATTTGCCTATAGTCCATGTATCAAAAACGGTACCTAAGGATTTTATAATGATACTTAAAAATCTACTGTTGCCCAGCCTTAATTTGCCCATAAAACGAAGAGGATCGTTCCGCATAGAACTAACCATAGTACGAATCATTCTGTCAAACTGATTTTCTAAGTATTTTTTACAGTCTGTTTTTTCACCGTTTAGTGTAAATTCGGGAATAGGTCTGCTTTCTATATTCATTTTACCGTTTTCAATAGATATAAAGCGGATAAATGCAGGGCAGCCGATTACAGAGCCGGTACAAATATCGTAAAACTTATTGCCGTTTTCTGTGGCGGTTTCATTTATGCTCATATTGTGCATGTGTCCTGTAAAGCAAGCGTGAACGCCGTTATCGGCAAGAGCTTCTATAACACGGGTACTGTCTTTCTGCAAGCTGTCGCCGATTATTGAAAATATAGGCTGACCGGGCAAAAGAGGGTAGTGCTCCATTGCTATCATAATTTTACCGTCTGCCTGTGCTTTTCTGCATTGCAGTTTTATCCACTCCAGAAACTCACCGTCATAAGCTAAGTTTGAGCCGTCTTTAGTATCGTTGCAAAGGACTAAAAGGCGAACATCTTCCGAAATATCCGCAACATAAGAAAGATGTTCTTTATTAAAGTCTAAAGCGGAGTTGAATCCGAAATCCTTGTAATATTTGTATAAATCCTCAAATTTAATGCCCTCAACATTCTCACGGGGACCGCCGTTATATTGAAACGGATTACGGTCAATATCGTGCCCCGCAGTTACTACAAATACTTTTTTGCCTGAATTTTTAAGTTGGCAGAGCTTTTGTGAGAATTCTTCGTGGCTGGCTTTTTCGCCGTTAAAGCTCAAATCACCTGCAATAAGAATAGTATCGGTCTCGGTCTGATTTTTTAAGTATTGGAATAGTGAGTCGTTAATATCTGCAGTTTCGGCATAGCATTTTTGCTCAAAATCCATAAACTGCTCATACTCTTCGCCGTATGCGTTTAAAGAATGGGCAAAGTAGTGTGTATCTGTTATTAAAAAGAAATTTGTTTTTGCCATACCATCAACTCCGTTAACATACTAACATATTCTCAGTGAGATGTCAAAGAGACAGCCGACAGCTTGTAAAAAAGGGTATTGAAAAACTGTAAAAATATGATATACTTTATGGGATATGTATAATGGCAGGTAAAAAAATGATTACACAAGAAAAAATTGACAGAATAAACGCTTTGGCAAAAAAATCCCGCGAGGAGGGTTTAACCGAGGCAGAAAAAGAAGAACAAAAGGTTCTCAGAGCAGAGTATGTAAACGCTTTTAAAAAGAATTTAGAAGCACAGCTTAATAATACCGTTATTGTAAGGCCTGACGGCACTCGCGAAAAAGTTACCAAGAAAAAAAACGCAAAGGATATTCAGTAATGGCAGTTATAAGAAAAGCGCACCCGGAGGATTTAAAGCAGGTAGAGTATGTTTGCCGAATGACTGCGGGGCCGGGCAGCAGAAGAAATCCCGAAGTAGGCAACAGAGTTGCCAAAATGTATTCAACTTATTACATCAGAGAGTGTTTAGATACTTGTTTTGTTTTAGTAGATAATGATGACAATGTAGTAGGCTATGCACTTTGTGAACCGAACTACAAAAGGTATAGAAAAGTGTACCGCAAGGTAGATGTAAGGCATATTTACTCTTTAGATAAGCAAAGCGGTAAAATGGCTTGGCTTTTTCCGATACCGTATACCGTTTTCGGCAGTAAATATCCCGCTCATTTGCACATTGATTTAATGCCGGAGTTTCAAGGCGCAGGCTACGGTACCGAAATGATGAAAATTCTTTTAGAGCATCTCAAATCTAAAGGAGTTAAAGGCGTTATGCTTACAACCGATGACGATAATTTCGGTGCTATTCGTTTTTATGAGCGCTTAGGCTTTAAAACCATTTTGTGCAAATTCAAGTTTTGTGCTATGGGTAAACAGTTAAACTAATTCCCGTGGGAGACAAGGGGACTGATATATATGAAGAAACAACCGATTACAGCAGTTATAATAGGAGCAGGGCATAGGTCTATCGCCCTTGCAGATTACTCTTTAAGGCATCCTGACCAATTAAAAATAATAGGTGTTGCAGAGCCTAACGAATATTTAAGAAAAACTACGCAGCAGCGTTATAATATTCCCGCCGAAAACTGTTTTTATGATGCGGAGGCTTTAGCTTCTGTTCCGAAATTTGCCGATGCGGTAATTAACGGCACTATGGACGAGCTTCATGTATCAACCTCTATACCCGTTTTGGAAAAAGGCTACGACATGCTTTTAGAAAAGCCGTTTTGTGTAAATCTTACCGAAATGGAAGAGATTTTAAAGGTTGTAGAAAAAAATAAAAATAAAGTTATGGTTTGCCATGTTTTAAGGTATGCGCCTTTTTATTATGAAATTAAAAAGCGTATAATAAGCGGTGAATTAGGGCGTATTATAAACATTCAAACTACCGAGAGCGTGTCTTTTGACCACCTTTCAACCTCTTATGTCCGCGGTAAATGGGCAAACAGCGACCGAAGCCATACTACAATGCTGCTTGCTAAATGCTCACACGATATTGACCTTATGACATGGCTTATGGGCGATGACAAGCCTGATGCGGTTTCTTCTTTCGGCTCTAAATTTCAGTTCAAAATTGAAAATGCTCCGAAAGAAAGCGGTACATACTGTCTTAAAGATTGCCCGCTTGTAGATTCTTGCAGATACAGTGCCAAGAAGATATATATAGACAGTAAAGATAATTGGGCTGTTTATGTTTGGAGCGCCTTAAACAAAGAAAATCCCACAGATGAAGAGCGGATTGAGGAATTGAAAAAATCACCTTACGGCAGATGTATTTACAAGTGTGATAACAATGTTGTAGACCACCAAAGCGTATTGGTTAATTTTAAAAGCGGTGCAACGGGTACTCATAACCTTGTTGGCGGCTCGGCCGCTCCTTTAAGAACTATTCGTGTAACAGGCACTAAAGGTGAGATTTACGGCGAATTTGAGAATAACTTTTTAGATGTTAAAATTATACACCCCGTAGGTGCAAAAATGTGCACAACGGAGAGAATCGATTTAAGCTATACTAAGGGTCAGGGTCACGGCGGCGGCGAAACCCGGTTGGTAAAAGATTTTGTTAATTTGGTAAGAGGTGATGAAACTTCTGTTTCATGCACATCAATAGAAAATTCCGTGGCAGGCCATAAGCTTGTATTCTTAGCAGATAAATCAAGAGAAAACGGCGGGCAAGCCGTAAAGGTGGATTTATGAGCAAACGAACTAAAGATATTTTAGGTATTGTATGGCGTGTAGCATTTTTAGCGGCTCTTATATATGTTGTTGTTGCATATTTTGACGAGCTTACAAGTTTAGATATTAAAGCACTGTTGGGCGATGGCAGGTCTGTGCTTTCTGCGGGAGCTATAGTAGTTGGTATTTATGCAATTAAAGGTCTTGTTTTTGTAGTTCCTGCGGCGGTGCTTTACATGGGTCTTTCAATGGTTTTTGAAATTCCCGCAGCACTTCTTGTAGGATTTATCGGCATTATGGCAGAGCTTACATTAACATATTTTATGGGCAGACTTTTAGGCGGCGAATATGTTGTAAAAAAACTGAATGATACAAAATACGGCAGTAAAATAATAGAACTGCAAAATAAAAATTTAAAATATTTCTTTTTAGCCCGTTTAATACCGGGGCTTCCTATAGATTTTATCAGTTTGTTTTTCGGCGCAACAAAAATGAATTTTGTAAAATATATTACACTTTCTGTTTTAGGCTCAATGCCCCGAATTGTGATAATGATACTTTTAGGCGAACAGATATATGAAATATTACCTATGCGAGTAATTTTAGCGGCAATCTGCTTCGCCGCAATTACCGTTGTAACCGTGTGGGTGGTAAGGCATATTTACAAAAAAGTTACTGTAAAAGGTGAATTGTTACCGAATGAAAAATGAAAAACGGTGAACAAGTGAACGGGTAAACAAGTGAACGGTGAGCAAACCCCAAATGAAAAACGAAAAATTAAAAGTGAAAAATTTCGGTGCAAGCACAGTGCCTGCGGCACAATTTA
>JBJEPP010000076.1:0-30673 GCA_051881295.1 Acutalibacteraceae bacterium
TTGTGAGGTAGTCATAGCCCAGGTAAATAAAAATATGCCGAGAACTTTTGGCGACAGTGTAAAGCATGTAAGCGAGTTTACATATTTTGTAGAGCTTGACACACCGCTTCCCGAGTGCAAAAGCGTGCCTATTACCGATGTTGAAAGAAAAATCGGCGAATACTGTGCCGGTATAATAAATGACGGCGATTGTTTGCAGTTGGGTATCGGCGGCATAGCAGACGCCGTTTGTAAACAGCTTACTTCTAAAAAAGATTTAGGACTTCACAGCGAGCTTGTAGGTGACGGTGTAGTACCCCTTTTAGAATCGGGCGTTATCAATAACAAGCGAAAGCAATTTCACAAAAACAGAACTGTTTTAGGTCTTACTCTTGGTTCAAAAATTCTTAATGATTATGTAAATAACAATCCGTCTGTAGAGTTTCATCCTATAGATTATGTTAACAACCCTATAAACATTGCAAAAAACGATAATGTTGTTTCTATAAACTCCTGCCTGCAGGTAGATTTATTGGGTCAGGTAGTTGCCGATACCGTAGGTCTTAATCAGTATTCGGCAGTAGGCGGTCAGGTGGATTTTGTCAGAGGCGCCACCATGAGTAACGGCGGCCGTTCCATTATAGCCACACCGTCAACTGCAAAGGGCGGAACGGTTTCAAGAATTGTTCCGCTTATAACCGAGGGCAGTGCGGTTACAACACCCCGTAACGATGTTAATTTTGTTGTTACCGAGTTCGGTATAGCACAGTTAAAAGGTAAAACCTTAAAAGAGCGTGCAAAGGCTCTTATTAAAATAGCACACCCTGACTTCCGTAAAGAGCTTATAGATGTTTACAACGGAAGATTTATTGAAAGGCAGTTCACACAAGAGGAGTTAGATTATATGCTTTCTTGTGATTGATATATAGAATTTTGGGAGGAATAAAAGATGTCTCTTGTTAAAACGGAATACTTCGGTATTGCAAGAAAAATTGTTTCTAATATGACCTGCGAAAGCTGGGAAAGTATCCCGCATGCGCTCTGCACTTATGAAGCAGATGTTACAGAGCTTTTTGAAGAAATAAAAAAGCTTAACGCAGATTGTACCGACAAATCAAAAAAGATTACCGTAAATACCGTTATGCTTTACATTATTTGCGAGGGCTTAAAGGCGGCGCCAAAGCTTAATACTCACCTTAAGTTTAACAGACAGCTTGTTAAAGGTAAGTTAATGTATTTCGATCATATTGATATTTCAATGCCTACTATTCTTCCAAACGGCGAAATGATGACTGTTAATATGCACGATATGGGCAACAAAACCCTTACCGAAATGACAGAGGCTATTAACGACACCATCCGCCGTGCAAAACAGTCCGATTTAGCAGAAGTTATGTACGAGGTTTCTATTGATAATACATTAAACGGTCTTAAAAACGGCAAAATTAAGCAGACGATTAACCGTCTTCGCGGCTCTTTATTAGGCAAACACAAAATAAAAACTCTTAAAGGAAACGCAAAAAAAGAATACTATGCAATTCCAAACACCGAGCGTCTCACAAAGCATGATATTGAGCAGGGTACAACTAATGTTTCAAACCTCGGTTCTATTTATCGCGGCCACAAGGGCTACTGTACAATGCTCGAAATTATTCCTCCTCAGACTACTGTTTTCGCTTTGGATGCGGCTCAGAAAAGGCCTGTAGTTGTTACAGATGAAAACGGCAACGATTCAATAGAAATCAGACTTATTATGCCGATTTCCATAGGCTTTGACCACAGAGCTCTCGACTACGGCGATATTGTTCCTTTTATGCAAAGGTTAGACGAAATCTTAGATGACCCTACCGTAATTCACTCTTGGAAATAATCAATACATAATTTAAAGGCAGCTCAGACAATTGAGTTGCCTTTTTTAATATGTTGCTGTATAATATGTTCTGTGATTTACTGAAAGCAACGGCTTTAACAGATAATACTATGAAAAGTGATTTAGTTTCTGAACGAAAGGTTTTTAATTTATAAAGAAAGTCAGGCGTCAAAATTGCTTTATTGTAGCTTAGAAACAGAAATATAATTTTAGGAGATATAAAAATGATGGAACAGTTTTTTTCAATGATAAACGAAAACGGAGAAGAGGTAAAGTACGAAACACTTTTTACTTTTGTAGCTCCGGACGGCGAAAGAGAATTTGTTGTTTATACCGATAACGGCACAGATGAAGAGGGCTTAACAAATATTTTCTCTGCAATTCTTGCGGAAGACGGCAGAAGTATGCTCCCTATTGAAAGTGACGAGGATTTAGAAATGGTACAAACCGTTATCAACAGCCTTATGAGTGAGGATTACGAGGATATTGAAGATTAATCATATCAATACACTAACATAACAACAAAAAGAAGTTCTTGAACCCACCAAGAACTTCTTTTTTATATTCGTTTAATAATTCCGTGTAAATACACAAAATTCTAAAAAAGATGTTGACTAAAAGTATAGTGGGTGGTAAACTATATTTAGTAAAAGTGTGTAAATACACAAAATTTTAAAATGAGGTATATAATTATGATAGAAAGAAAAAAATATCTCGATAAACTAATCAGTAAAAAACAAAACGGACTTGTTAAGGTTATTACCGGCATCAGAAGGTGCGGTAAGTCGTATTTACTATTCAAAATATATAAAGACTATTTAAATTCAATTGGTGTTGAAGAAGAGTGCATTATTTGCCTTGCGCTTGATGATGATGAAAATATTAAATATCGCAACCCAATTGAACTTGGTAAATATATTCGCAGTTTAACTACAGATGAAAATAAAAACTATTTTGTGTTCCTTGATGAAATTCAAAAGGTTGTTACTATTCAAAATCCGTATATTGAGGGTGTAGAAGATAAAATCGGCTTTGTTGATGTTGTGCTGGGTCTTATGAAACACGAAAATATAGATTTATATGTAACCGGTAGCAACTCAAAAATGCTGTCTTCTGATATTCTGACCGAGTTTCGCGGCAGGGGCGATGAAATTCGTGTAAACCCTTTATCTTTTGCAGAATTTTATAGTGCTTACGAAGGTGACAAAAACGATGCGTGGCAAGAATACTGTACTTACGGCGGTTTGCCGTTGGTGCTCTCAAAAAAAAGTCACGAAGAAAAAGCAAAATATTTGCAAACTTTATTTGATGCAATATATTTAAGCGATATTATGGAGAGAAATAAAATTACAAATGAAAAAGCTTTACTAGACGATATTTTAAATACTGTTTCTTCTTCTGTGGGTTCACTTACCAATGCAAATAAAATTGCAAACACTTTCAAAAGTGAGCGTCAAGTAAATGTAAGCAATTATACTGTAGCAAAATATCTCGATTACTTTGTAGACGCTTTCTTGCTCTACAAGGCCGAGCGTTACGATGTTAAAGGCAGAAAATATATCGGTTCACCGCTTAAGTATTATTTCAGTGATGTAGGACTTCGTAACGCAAGACTTAATTTCCGTCAACAGGAAGAAAACCACATTATGGAAAACATTATTTATAACGAGCTTTGTAATCGGGAATTCAGTGTTGATGTTGGTGTAGTGGAATATTTCTATAAAGATGAAAATAAAAAAAGCAAACGAACCAGCCTTGAAATAGATTTTGTTGCAAATAAAGGCAGCACAAAATATTATATTCAGTCTGCTCTTACTGTTGCAGATGAGGAAAAGCGTGAGCAAGAAGTTCGCTCACTAAATCGTGTCGGTGACTCGTTCAGAAAAATTGTAGTAGTAAAAGATGATATAATCCCTTGGCACGACGACAACGGCATTTTATATATAGGTATAAAACAATTCCTGTTGGAAGAAAATGCTGTGGATATGTGATAGAAGTTAATATTTAAGAATAATCTTCTCAAACACCGATAATAGCAACAAAAAGAAGTTCTTGAAAGTACCAAGAACTTCTTTTTTATATTCGTTTAATAATTCCGTGTAAATACACAAAATATTAAAGCGTAAACCGATTATTTATAATTCTTAACAAAATACTTATAAAATTCCACACATTGCATTACCGCATCGGCATCTATATTTTCGTTTTCAGAGTGAACAGAAGCCAACTGCTGTGCAGAAAGCCTTATTGGAGCAAATCTTAAAACGCAGTCGCAAACATCTGTTAATGTTCTCGCGTCAGTTCCCGCAGGAAGTATAAACGGAATCGGCGGAACATCGGGAAATACCTCGTTTACACATTTTTTTGTGTAGTCAAAAGGCGGTTTGCTTATATCCGCAGGACCGTGATATTCACAGCCTGCATCGTCTGTAAGCTCAATATCATACTTTTTGGCAATTTCTTTAATTGCTTCTAAATCCTTGCTTAAATCTTTGTCGTCAACAGCTCTTATAAACATTTTAGCGGTACATTCTTTACTTTGAGTACTGCCCTCGATAAAGTTAAATGTACATGTAGTGCCTATAAGTCCTGCTACCTGACCGCCCATTTTCGGCATAATTTTGCGAAGAACAGGCTTGAAGCACCAAAGATTGGAAAATACAAGTCTGAACGCAAAATTCATATACGGAGCAAGATGATTGAACATATCAATAACCTGTTTGTTCATTCTGCGAATAAAAATCTTGTTTTGATTAGTTGATATTTCATTTATGAATTTAGACATTCTTTCAACGGTTGTGTCTTTCTGACCTGCCGTAAGGCTTGCATGAGCATTGCCTTGAGTCGCTTTGCAAATAAGCGTGTGCCTGCCTTTTTCATGAACTGCTATCATAGCGCACTTTTTGCACTTCATACCTGCAAGGGGCGGGTCAATTACCGCACCTCCCTCGTCAAGAATAACCTCAAATTTTATGTTGTTTTCTTTGAAATATTCATTGGCTTTCGGTATGCCGTCACCGCCCAGCTCCTCGTTATGAGAAGAGCCGATGTAAATATTACACGGCGGCTCAAAGCCCTCGTTTAAAAGCTCTTCAAGCGCCGAAAATTCGCAGAAAAGGGGAGTTTTGGTATCAACTGTGCCACGGCCCCAGATTTTGCCGTCAAAAACTTCGCCGCAAAAGCCGTTGTGTTCCCATTCGCCGCTGACATCTACAACATCATGGTGTGACATAAGCATTATGTTTCTGTTTTGGTCTTTGCCTTTGATTTTATATATCCAACAGTCTTGTGAAAAAGTCATTTTCTCGGCTCTTTCGTGAACTTTAGGGAAAAGACTCTCCATAGTATCCCTGAGCTTTTTGAACTCTGTATCATCGAAGCTGTCTTTAACTGATACTGTTTTGCACCTTATCATTTCACCTAAGCGGTTAGTGTAATACTCAATATCTTCCTTAGAATAGTCTGACTCTCTTTCGGTAAGCTTCGGCGCTTTGCTTTTTTTAATCAGTGTATTTATTACAAGAACTGCCGCAAACAGAGCAAAAGCACATAATATGCAAATCAACGGTAACATTATTCTGCCACCTCAACTTTTTCTTTGCTTTCTGCAATAACTCCTAACACATCTTTTTCTTTGTAGAAGAAGTAGATAACTACGGAAACAAAGCAGAAGAGACCGCCTACTACGGCAGTTGCCATAAGACCTTTTCTGCCTACATTTTCGCCTGTTGCGGCGCCAATAGCTACTAAAGACGGTACAAGCATCATAGCAATAGATGTGCCCATCTTTGTAATAAAGCTTTTTGCGGCGCTGAATACACCCTCTTGGTTAATGCCGGTTTTAACGGTATCATATTGAATAACATCTGCCATCATAGAGCCGGGTATAATGTTAAGCACTGCAAACGGGAATGAAACAACAAGTGCGTAAATAATAGCAACTACGAGTTTGTTGCCCGGTATTTTATCTGCAAGGCAAATAACAAACTCTGCAAGAGTAAACACAAGGCAGCCTAAAATCATAGGTAAGCGTTTGCCCTTCTTTTTAACCCATTTACTTATAACAGGGTAAAGCACAAGAGAGCCTACAATAGATGTAGCCATAATTATAATTGAATACTTTTCAGGTATACCCATAAGGCTTGTTATGTAGTACATAATACATGCCTGAAAGAACGACATACCCGTACCCTCAAACAGTTGACCTAATGTAACCACAACAAAGTGCTTGTTTTTAAATGCGTGTTTTATAGAGCTCATAAGAGGCTCACGGGGGAGTACGGAGTTAACATAATCCTTTTCTTTAATTACAATGCACGGTATATAAAGAAGTATTGCACCGATTACAGTAAAAACGGCAAAAGTTGCTCTCCATGCGTAAAGAGGCGACATACCCAAAGCGGTTTTCATAACAGATACTATGGCGGGGGTAGCGTAACCTATCATACTGCCTGTTACAAAGAAAAACGAACTCCATGTATATGCGTTTACACGCTTTGAGCCGTCTGTAATCATTTCAGGAAGAAGAGCGTTATGTGGAATCATATATAATGTATAGAATACATAATATGCCCAAATAAATACCGCTATCCATATATTATTAAACATACCCGCTTTACTGCTCGGTGCGCAAAAGATAAGTAATGCCGAAAGCGCAAAGGGTAAAGCAAAAACCTTCATAAAAGGAATACGCCTGCCGTTTTTACCTTTCCATTTGTCGCTTATGCTTGCAACTAACGGGTCTGTAAATGCGTCAATAATGTGACCAACTGCTTTAATAAGGCCTATAACGGTTAACATACCTAAAAATACTATCCCCTGAGTAATAAGGGTAGGCAGTCCCGATGCGGTTGACGGCTGATAAAAATAAATTAAATAATTGTTCAGCATAGTTGTAAAAAGGCCTATTGCAAATTGGGGTATGCAAAAGGCCATTATAACCTTTTTGCTGACATCTTTCCTCATTTTTGTCACTCCTTAAAATATACTGACAATATAATACCATTATTAAAATAACTTTACAATACAAAACAAGCAAAAAGGCAAAATACCGTTACGGCTATAGCCGAAAATATCGCTTTATAAACCGTATTGTGATTAACTCTTTTCGGCCATAACTGTTTTCTTTACGGGCAGTTCGTTCAGTAATGTAAAACCTAAAATCAAAACGCCGCCTATAATCTGACTGAGCGTCATGGTTTCTTTGAAAACCAAGAACGAAATAACCACCGCAACAAGAGGGTCAATGTAGCTTAAAACGGCAGTTTCCTGACCGGGCAAAGCGCTTATAGATTTAAAATAAATGCAATATGTGAAGCCTGTGTGAATAAGACCTAAAATCAGTAAACTAACGGTTCCCTTGCCGTTAAGTGCAGCAAGGTGTATGCCGTCTGTTAACAGTACATAAGGAGTTAAAATTATAATCACCGCAATAAACTGAAGCAGATTTCTTTCAATACTGTCAACATTTTTTATGTATTTGTTAAGTATAATAACGGTTGAGTAGAATACTGCCGCCAAAAGTCCCAATAAAACACCTTTAGGGTTTACATCACCGCTGATAATATTTTGCGGGTCAATAATAAACACCATGCCTAAAGCCGACATTACAAAACAAATTATTTTTAATAGGGACAGCTTTTCTTTAAATATAACCGAGCTTGCAACCGTAACAATAACAGGAGCCATATAGTAACTGAGAGTTGCAACGGAAATTGCGGTATATTTGTAGCTCTCAAAAAGAAATATCCAGTTAAATGCAAGGGCAATACCTGAAAGCAAAAGCAGCGGAATTTGATTTTTTATGGCTTTAAAATCAATTTTCCTTTTACTTATTATTAAATAAAATCCTAAAAAGAGTGTAGCAAGCACGGCTCTGTAAAGAGCCAATTCCTTTGAGGGAATATCAATATATCTTGTAAACAGACCGATAGTTCCGAAAATAACCATTGAAATAATCAGCAAAAACCTATTTTTATTCTTTTTCACCGAATCACCGCCAAATCAAAACAATTATATAAAACCGTGTGCCTCTTGTCAATTTACAGAAAGTTTTATTTGTAATTTCGGCTTTAAGGCGAGTTTTAACTATTATATGTTTTGTCAATTTGCGTTTTTATAATATGTTATTATTTATGCACAATTTCAGTTGCTTTTTTCTTGAGAATAAAGTATAATATAAAAGTAAAATATGTGACTTTGTGCTTTTGTTAAAAAGTGCTTAGTAAATTCTAAAAGGGCGTGTATTATTTATGTCAAATTGTGCTATTGTCGGCATCAACTGGGGCGATGAGGGTAAAGGCCGTATGGTTGACTTAATGACAGAAAACTTCGATGTTGTAGTCCGCTTCCAGGGCGGCGGCAACGCAGGTCATACTGTTATTAACGAAAAAGGTAAATTTGCTTTACATCTTCTTCCGTCAGGTATTTTCAGAGACGGCGTTATCAACATTTTAGGCAACGGTGTTGCCGTAGACCCTGAAAATCTTTGGAAAGAAATGACTCAGGTTATGGAGCAGGGCGTTGCTTTAACTCCCGAAAACCTTAAAATCAGCGACAGAGCCTCGCTTCTTTTACCGTGGCACCGCGATTTAGACGAATTAGAAGAAATGCGTCTTAAAGATAAAAAATTCGGCTCAACCAAGCAAGGTATAGCGCCTTTCTATTCAGATAAATACCAAAAAAAGACTATTCTTGCAGGTGAACTTTTTCACCCCGAGCATTTAAGAAACCACATTGCCGATATTATGGAGTGGAAGAACCTTACTTTAACACAGGTTTACGGCGCTGAGCCTTACACTATGGATATTATCGAAGAGTGGATTGAAAATTACTGTGAAAAAATCAAACCTTATGTTTGTAATACAGGCAAAATTTTAAGAGACGCTCAGAACGAGGGTAAAAATATTCTTTTCGAGGCTCAGCTGGGCTCGCTTCGTGACCTTGATTACGGTATTCACCCGTATACAACCTCTTCAAATACAACCGCTGCTTATGCTCCTATAGGTTCAGGCTTGCCTTCTGCTAAAATTACAGATGTTTGCGGTGTAGTAAAAGCATATTCCACCTGCGTAGGCGAAGGTCCTTTTGTTTGCGAAATGTTCGGTGACGAGGCAGAAGAGCTTAGAAAAGCAGGCTTTGAATACGGCGCTAAAACAGGCAGACCACGCAGAGTAGGTCCTATTGATATTCCCGCAACACGCTACGGTGTAGAGGTGCAGGGTGCTACAGAAATTGCTCTTACAAAGCTTGATGTTTTAAGCTATATGGATAAAATCCCCGTATGTACAAAATACATAGTAGACGGCGAAGAAACAGACGAATTCCCGTTCCCTGTTCTTCTGGACTCCGCAAAACCTGTTATTGAGTATTTCGATGGCTGGAAAACAGATGTTTCAAAAATGCGTACATGGGATGAACTCCCTAAAGAAGCAAAGGATTATGTTTTTTTCATAGAAAAAGAAATCGGCTGTAAAATCAAATATGTTTCAGTCGGCCCTGAAAGAGACGAAATTATCGTTCGTGACTGATAAAAAATATAATCAAGCCTTGTGGTTATAGCACAAGGCTTGCGTTTTTAGAAAACAGATGAATAAAATAGGAGAATAGATATGACTAATAAATACGAATCACCGTTATCTTCAAGATATGCTTCGGACTATATGCTTGAGCTTTTTTCATCAGATACCCGCTACAAAACCTGGCGCAAGCTCTGGGTATCTCTTGCAAAGGCAGAAATGAGCCTCGGGCTTAACATTACACCCGAGCAGGTTGCAGAGTTAGAGGCAAATGTTGATAATATCGACTATGAGTGCGTTGCTGAGCGGGAAAAAGAAGTTCGCCACGATGTAATGGCTCATGTTCACGCTTATGGCGTAGTAGCACCGAGCGCCGCAGGCATTATTCACCTTGGCGCAACAAGCTGTTATGTTACGGATAATGCTGATTTAGTTATTTACAGAGACGCTCTTTTATATATAAGAAAAGAAGTTTTAAAGGTTATTGCAAATCTTGCTGATTTTGCCGAAAAATACAAAGCAATGCCGACTCTCGGTTACACTCATTACCAACCGGCACAGCTTGTTACCGTTGGTAAGCGTGCAACTCTATGGATGCAGGATTTTATGACGGACCTTGACGAAATCGACTTCGCAATTAAAAATATTAAGTTCCTCGGTTGCCGCGGTACTACCGGTACAGAGGCAAGCTTTGTTGATTTATTTGACGGTGACGGTTCTAAAATTGACGAAATGAACAGACTGATTTCGGCTGATTTCGGCTTTGAAGAAATATTTGATGTTTGCGGCCAAACATATCCCCGTAAGGTGGATTCAAGAATATTAAACGCTTTATCTTCTGTTGCACAAAGCTGCTACAGAATGGCTAACGATATTCGTCTTTTACAACACGACAGGCAAGTAGAAGAGCCTTTTGAAAAAACTCAAATCGGCTCATCTGCCATGGCTTACAAGCGCAACCCAATGCGCAGTGAAAGAATTTGTTCCCTTTCCCGCTACCTTATGGCAGATACCGCGAATGCGGCTATGACTGCATCTACACAGTGGCTTGAAAGAACCCTTGATGACTCTGCAAATCGCAGAATTTCTCTCCCTGAGGGCTTCCTTTGTGCCGATTCTATTCTTCGTCTTGCACAAAATGTTACGGACGGGCTTCATGTTAACGAAAAAATTGTTGAAAAAGCAGTTCTCGATTATCTTCCGTTTATTGCAACAGAAAATCTTATGATGGAAGCGGTTAAAAAAGGCGGCGACCGCCAACAGCTTCACGAGATTATCCGTACTTGCTCAATGAGTGCGACTGCAAAAATGAAAAACGGCGAGCCGTGGAATCTTTTAGCAGACCTTGCGGCAGAAAAAGATTTCGGCTTAACCGAAGAAGAAATGAGAGAGCTTTTGGACCCAACATTATACATCGGCAGATGCCCTGAGCAGGTTCAGGCTATTGTAAATAAAGCAAGAGCATTGACAGATGGCATTTCAAGAGAAAAACAAGAGATAAATCTGTAAGCGTTTACCCGCTGTAATCTTTTTTCGATATAGGAGAATTTATGAAACTCGGTATATTTACAGACCCGCATTACGGCGTTTTAAAAGAAGATTTAGTTACAAGAAGACCAAGTCTTTCCCTTGAAAAACTCAAAAGTATTGTGGGCAGATTTAAAGAAGCACGGGTTGATGCCATTATATGCCTTGGGGACTGGATAACGATTTACCCTGACCGTGATGTTATGACAGAGTGTTTACTGAAAATGGCAGATGTTGCAAAATCAGTTAATATTCCGATTTATACCTGTATGGGTAATCATGACGGCGAGGTTTTCTCCCGTGAGGAGTTTAAAGAGTTAACAGGCTTCACAATTTCTCCGTGCAGTTTTGAAGATGAAGAAAAAAAGGTTATTCTTTTAGATGCAAACTATATGCGTGACGGCTCGCCTTGGCCGCCTCATTATGACGACTGGACTGCAACATCTGTTCCGAAAGATGAAATTGTATGGCTTAAAAACGAGCTTAATACAGATAAAACTTGTTTTGTCGGTATGCATCAGTGCATTAATCCTAATATTGACTCAAATCATGTAATGGAAAATCAAGCTGAGGTCCGTGCTGTTATAAAAGAAGCGGGTAACGCTCCTTTTGTAATTCAAGGCCATTATCATCCGGGTGAAGATGAAACTATAGACGGCATACGCTACTATACCTTAAGAGCCTTGTGTGAAATGGAAGAACTCAATTACTTGATTTATGAGTTCTGAGTATGTTTACAATATTAAAATTTTTGCCGAGAGTCACACAAGCTCTCGGTTTTTTTGATTTTTTTGTGGTTTTCATTGCTTTTTATATACCGATAAAGTATAATACTTCCATAAAACTCACTTGGATGAATAAAGGGGATAAAACCATGATCTTTTCAAAATCAAAAGAAAAAGAATTATCTGAAGAGCTTTTTAAAAATCCTACAAATGAATATCGCGGCGAGCCTTTTTGGGCATTAAACAATTCATTTGATGACGATAAATTCAAACGCCAATGGGATGTTTTTGAAGAAATGGGCATTGGCGGTGCGCATTTGCATTGCAGAACAGGTCTTGATATTCCGTATATGAGTAAGGAATTTTTAGGTCATATTAAAGAGGCGGTAAAATATGCCGATGAAAAGGGTATGGTGGCATATCTTTACGATGAAGACCGCTGGCCATCGGGTTTTGCGGGAGGTCTTGTAACAAAAGATGAGCAGTACCGGGCAAGGTGTATTGTTTTCTCACCTACAAACCCAAGAGATATAGTTGATAGTGCAGTCAATACTTCTGCGTCTCGGGGTGCGCTCAGTAAAAACAGCAAGCTTTTAGCCAAGTATGATGTAAAAATTGAAAACGGTTATATGAAATCTTATAAAAAATTAGCCGAAAATGAAGAGGGCGAAAATGTTTGGTACGCATATCTTCAAGTGGCAAACAATGTGCCTTGGTTTAATAATCAAAGTTATGTGGATACTTTAAACCCTGAGGCTACCAAAAGATTTATAGAAGAAACCCATGAGAAATATTACGGCACTTTAAAAGAATATTTCGGCAATACTATACCTGCAATTTTTACCGATGAGCCTCAGCATACCGCACAAAATTGTTTGGCTTTTGCCCATAGTAAAAGCGATGTTGTGTTGCCTTATACTGATAGATTTTCTTATGTGTACAGCGAGAGATACGGCGAAGATTTTTTTGCTACTCTCCCTGAGCTTGTTTGGGATTTGGAGGGGGAGGGTTCTTTTGAAACCCGTTATAAATACCATAAGTTAGTCAGTGAAATGTTCGCCGACTCCTACGCAGGTGAAATCGGTAAATGGTGCGAGGAACACGGAATTCTTTTAACAGGTCACTTAATGGAAGAGCCGACTTTAACTTCTCAAACCTGTGCCACAACCGAGTCTATGCGTTCATATAAACATTTTGGTTTACCCGGTATAGATATGCTTTGCGACAGCCGTGAATACACAACCGCAAAACAGGCTCAAAGTGCGTCTCACCAATACGGCAGAGAGGGTGTGCTCTCTGAACTTTACGGTGTAACGGGTTGGGATTACGACTTTAAGGGCCATAAACAGCAGGGCGACTGGCAAGCAGTTTTAGGTATCACAAACCGTGTCCATCACCTTTCTTGGTACAGTATGGAGGGCGAGGCAAAGCGTGATTACCCTGCGTCAATTTTTTATCAGTCGCCGTGGTATAAAGAATATAAGCTTATAGAAACTCACTTTGCACGGGTAAATACCGCATTAACCCGCGGTACGCCTGAGGTTAAAATAGGTGTTATTCACCCTATTGAGAGCTTCTGGCTTACATTCGGTCCTACAGAAACCACAGGCTTACAGCGAGAAGAGCAAGAGCAAAATTTCTCTGATATTACAAATTGGCTTTTACAAAATCAGTTAGATTTTGATTACATTTCAGAGTCTCTTTTACCCGAACAGAACAACTGTGAGGTAAGCAATAAATTTAAAGTAGGCAAAATGGAATATAATGCTGTAGTAGTGCCTGCCCTTAAAACTATGCGCAGAACTACCCTGAATGCTTTAAAAGCCTTTAAGCAGGGCGGCGGCAAGGTCGTATTTTTAGGAACTGTGCCAACTTTTGTAGATGCTAAAAAGTGTGACGATGTATCAGAGTTTGCTAAACAATGTGAAATTGTTCCGTTTACCCAAGGCGGTGTTGTGACAAGCCTGCAAAGCGAAAAAACAGTAACAGTTTTAGATCGTTCAGGCAGAACTGCCCACAAATATTTTTATCAAATGCGTAATGACGGCAACGCTAAATGGCTGTTTATTGCTAATGCTTTTAAAACTAAAAGCAGGTCTACACCAACTAAAAATAACCTTACAATTAAGATTAAGGGATGTTTTAATGTAGAGGTTTACGACACAATAACAGGCGAAATATATCCTGTGCCATCCGTTGCGAAAAACGGAGAAACAAAAATCCAAAAAACTCTTTTTGACCAAGACAGCTTACTTTTAAAGCTTACCGAAAGCACAGAACATTCAGGTAAATTGTCTTTTGATGATGTAAATGTTACCGAGAGACTCCCGTTAAACGAAAAAATGAAGTATACTCTTTCAGAGCCTAATGCAGTGCTTCTCGATAGGGCAGAGTATAAGTTTGATGACGGAGAGTGGCAACCCGAAACAGAGGTCTTGATAATAGACGATAAATTCAGAGATGTTTTGGGCTATGCTACAAGAAATACCGATTTAGCACAACCTTGGGTAATAGATGATAAGGTAGAAACCAAACACACTTTAACTCTCAAATATACCGTAAATTCAGAGATTGAAGCAGAAAATGTTTACCTTGCTTACGAGCGGGCAGACCTTTGCGACATTACATTTAACGGCAAAGCCCTTTCTAAAGACTATGAGGGCTACTATGTTGACGAATGTATTTTGAAAATGCCTGTAGGAAGGCTCAATAAAGGCAAAAATGTTATAGAAGTTAAAATGGATTTCAACCCGAAAACTAATGTTGAATGGGCTTACCTTTTGGGTGACTTCGGCGTTAAGTTAGAGGGTACGGAAAAAACCGTAACAGAAAAGGAAGAAGAAATCCCATTCGGCGACTATACAAAATTCGGTATGCCATTCTACACCGGTAATGTTACATACAAGTTAAAAAAATATGTAGAGAAAGGTAAATATAAGCTTTCTGCCAATAAATTTATGTCACCGCTTCTAAGCGTATCGGCAGACGGCAAGGATATGGGCAGAATTGCCTTTGAACCGTACACAGTAGACTTGGGTGAATTAGAGGCGGGTGAGCATACCTTTGAAATAACCGCATTCGGGCACCGATATAACGGCTTTGGCGCAGTACATAATTGCGATGATTTGTGGAGCTGGCACGGTCCGAATGCATGGCGCAGTACAGATGTTGCTCACAGTGATTTTTACAACCTTAAACCAATGGGGCTCTTAAAAGAAGCGGAATTGTTGAAAATTTCTAACTAAACACAAATAGAACAGATAGTAATTAAGGCTTTATAATTTGAATTACTATCTGTTCTTTTATTTTGTTTTGTCAGAATTTTTTACTTTTCATCTAATCTTTTCAGCAATTCTTCTGCCCATTTCGGCACAGCCGATTTTTGTTGTGCCGGCTGAGTAAATATCTGCTGTTCTGTAGCCCTCGTCAAGAACTTCCGAAACGGCTTTTTCAACAGCGTCACTTTCAGCCGTCATATCAAAGCTGTATTTTAACATCATAGCCGCAGAAAGAATAGTGCCTATTGGGTTTGCAATGTCTTTGCCTGCAATATCAGGAGCAGAGCCGTGTATAGGCTCGTAAAGACCGCAAGATGTGTTACCCAGACTGCTTGACGGAATCATACCGATAGAGCCTGTAATCATAGATGCCTCGTCAGAAAGAATATCGCCAAACATATTCTCTGTAACAACTACATCAAATTGAGCAGGGTTTTTAACTATTTGCATTGCACAGTTATCAACAAGCATATCTGTAAGCTCAACCTCAGGATATTCGCTTGAAAGCCTGTGCATAACCTTTTTCCAAAGTCGGCTTGTATCAAGTACATTGCTTTTTTCAACCGAGCAAAGCTTTTTGCCTCGTTTCATAGCGGTTTCAAAACCGATTCTGCCGATTCTTTCAATTTCACTTTCGCTGTAGCACATATCATCGTGAGAAACTTTTTCGCCGTTTTCTTCATTTGTAATATGTGCGCCAAAGTAAATACCGCCTATAAGCTCACGGACTATAATGAAATCAATGCCTTGTGCTACAATTGACGGTTTAAGAGGTGAAGCGTCTGCCAATTGCGGCCAAATTTTTGCAGGTCTGTTGTTTGAGTAAACACCCATGCCTGCTCTAAGCTTTAAAAGACCCTTTTCAGGCCTTTTTTCGCCGGGAACATCGTTCCATTTATCGCCGCCGACCGCACCTAAAAGAACGCTGTCAGACGCTAAGCATTTGTCCAGCATTTCTTTAGGAAGAGGCTCGCCCCATTTATCAATAGCGCAACCGCCCATATCAACATCTGTATATGTAAACTCGTGACCGTAAACTTCTGCAACCTTGTTAAGGACAACAAGAGCCTCATTTACTATTTCAGGACCTATACCGTCACCGCGAATAACTGCTATATTCTTTTTCATATTTTTCACCTTAGTCCTTTAAAGAGGCGAGTAAACCGCCTTTTTTAATAATGTTTTGAATAAATTCAGGGAATGGCTGAGCTGTATAAGTCTTTCCTTGGGTGTGGTTTGTAATAACACCTGTGTCAAAGTCAACAGAAACCTCGTCTCCCGCATTTATTTCTTCGGCGGCTTCTTCACATTCCAAAATCGGTAAACCTATGTTAATAGCATTTCTGTAGAAAATTCTTGCAAAGCTTTTAGCGATTACACAGCCTGTTCCGCAGGTTTTGATAACAAGGGGAGCGTGTTCTCTTGAAGAACCGCAGCCGAAGTTCCAGCCTGCAACCATAATATCGCCTTTAGAAACCTGTTTCACAAATTCTGTATCAATATCTTCCATACAGTGTTTTGCAAGCTCTTCGGCAACAGAGGTGTTAAGGTATCTTGCAGGAATAATAACATCTGTATCTATATTATCAGGATATTTAAAAACTTTACCTTTAGTATTCATTCAGTTAGCCTCCTTTGGTGCGGTAATGTAACCGGTAATAGCGCTCGCAGCGGCAGTAAGAGGAGATGCCAAATAAACCTCGCTGTCAACATGACCCATTCTGCCTACAAAGTTACGGTTCGTAGTAGCAATACATCTTTCACCGGCCGCCAAAATGCCCATATAACCTCCGAGACAAGGACCGCAAGTCGGTGTGGAAACTACAGCGCCTGCATCAATAAATGCGGTAACATAGCCTTTTTCTACACATTCTTTATAAATCTGCATTGTTGCAGGGATTATAATACACCTTACGCCGTCACTTACTTTGTTGCCTTTTAATACCTTGTAAGCAGCTTCCATATCTTCCATTCTGCCGTTTGTACAGCTGCCTATAACAACCTGGTCGATTTTAATATCCTTAAGTTCTGTTGCGGGCTTTGTATTTTCAGGCAAATGAGGGCATGCAACTGTAGGAACAAGTGTTGAAAGGTCAATTTCGATTACTTCGTCATAAACTGCGTCTTCATCTGCGGTAAATTCAACGGGAGTTCTTTCGCATCTGTCTTTCATATATGCTCTTGTAACATCATCTACAGGGAAAATGCCGTTTTTAGCTCCTGCTTCAATAGCCATATTACAAATGCAAAGTCTGTCGTCCATAGAAAGCGTTTTTACTCCTTCGCCTACAAACTCCATACTTCTGTATAAAGCACCGTCAACACCGATTTTACCTATTATGTAAAGGATAACATCTTTGCCGCTGCAGTTAGCAGGGAGCTTACCCCTTAATTCAAATTTAATAGCGGACGGCACTTTAAACCAAGCCTTACCTGTTGCCATACCGGCAGCCATATCCGTACTGCCTACGCCTGTTGAGAATGCTCCGAGAGCGCCGTAGGTACAGGTGTGGCTGTCTGCGCCTATAATGCAGTCGCCGGCAGTAACAACGCCCTGTTCAGGTAAAAGCGCGTGTTCAATACCCATTTTGCCCACATCGTAAAAATGGCTGATACAATGCTCGCATGAAAACTCGCGGCATTGCTTTGATTGCTCAGCCGCTTTAATATCCTTGTTCGGAACAAAGTGGTCAAGCACTACTGCAATTTTATCTTTGTTAAATACTTCGGAAAAACCTGCTTTTTTAAATTCGTTAATAGCAACCGGAGTAGTAATATCGTTGCCAAGAACTATGTCGAGTTTAGCGTTAATGAGCTGCCCTGCAACTACGCTGTCGAGTCCCGCGTGTGAAGCAAGAATTTTTTGTGTCATTGTCATTCCCATTTTTCAGCTCTCCTTTGTAATCATATTATTGTATGCGGCAAGTAAAGCGTGGGAGCTTGCTTTAATAATATCTGTATGAGTGCCTGCACCCCAGAACATTTCGCCTTTATCGTTTTCAATGCCTATGTATGCGGCGGCTTCACTTTGTGAGCCTGCTTTTTGTAAGCTGTGTTCTTCGTAAACTGCAAGCTTAAAGTTTTTGTTTGTAACAAGCTTTAAACCGTTTGTAACTGCGTCAAGAGAGCCGTTGCCGTCTACCGTAACCGCCTCAAATACACCGTCTATTGAGAATATAAGTGTTACTTTTACACCGTCTTCTGTTTGTTTAAAGTGAGATTCTTTAAGAGCTACAGGCTCTTTGTAATTGAAGTAGTATTCTTTAAATACATTGTAAACATCTTCAACTTTAAGCTCGCGGTGCTCGTGGTCAGAAACATTTTTGCAAAGGTAGCCCAAATGCTCACGCATTTTAGCAGGCAATACATAGCCGTAGTTTTGCTCCAGTAAATAGCTGATACCGCCTTTACCGCTCTGTGAATTAACGCGAATAACATCAGCGTCATAGGTTCTGTTTATGTCTGTCGGGTCAATAGGAATATACGGAACATTCCAAATATGAAGATTTTTATCTTCTCTCCAGCGCATACCTTTTGCAATAGCGTCTTGATGACTGCCTGAGAATGCCGCAAATACAAGCGCACCGGCATACGGTGAACGCTCGTACACATGCATTCTTGTACATTTTTCATAAACCTCTGCAATGGCAGGAATATCAGAAAAATCAAGCTTCGGATCAATACCGTGAGAATACATATTCATAGCAAGAGTGATAATATCTACATTACCTGTTCTTTCGCCGTTACCGAAGAGCGTACCCTCAATTCTGTCTGCACCTGCCAAAAGACCCAGTTCAGAGTCGGCAACACCTGTGCCGCGGTCGTTATGAGGGTGAAGAGATATTGTAACATTTTCGCGGTATTTAAGATTTTTATGCATAAACTCAACCTGTGAAGCGTATATATGAGGAATACTCATTTCAACGGTAACGGGCAAGTTTATAATAACATTGTTGGTAGGAGATGGCTCTAAAACATCAAGAACCGCGTTGCAAACCTCTAATGCATATTCAGGCTCTGCACCGGTAAAGCTTTCGGGGGAATACTCAAAACGGAAGTTGCCGTCATATTCCTTTGCCAGCTTTTTAACAAGAGCAGCGCCTTCGACTGCAATTTTCTTGATTTCTTCTTTAGATTTTTTGAATACTTGCTCACGCTGTGCGACAGATACAGAGTTGTAAAAGTGAATAATCGCATTGGGAGCGCCTTTGCAAGCGTCAAAGGTTTTTCTGATAATGTGTTCACGGCATTGTGTAAGTACCTGAACGGTAACATCATCGGGAATCATATTATTATCAATAAGTGTTCTCAAAAATTCATACTCTGTTTCAGAAGCGGCAGGAAAGCCCACTTCTATTTCCTTAAAACCGAGTTTTAGAAGCATTTTATAATACTCTAGCTTTTCTTCAAGACTCATAGGTATAATCAGGCTCTGATTACCGTCCCTTAAATCGACACTGCACCATTGGGGAGCCTTTTCAATGTGGTCTTTCTTAACCCAATCGTAAGTTATATCTTTGGGCGGGAAATAACCGATTTCGTATTTGCTTACATCCATCATAAAATCACCTCTGATTCCTTGTAGGTCAAAGGGCAGGAAACAACCGATTGACTTTCAAAGAAGTATTATAAAATATTCATTTAATGATACCATAAAAAACCGTAAAAGTCTATATTTTTCAACGAAAAATTCGCAAAAAATAATATAAAGCGAACACCTAAAAAGCCGTATATTTTGTTAAAAAGATATATACGGTATTTACTGCGGCTGTTATATAACATAAATAATAACGGATAGCAATTCAAACCGTCAAAGTTAAAATTACTATCCGTTATTTATTCATTTGATTTCAGCTGTATGAATGTCAGGCATTCGCATTGCTCAAGAGCGACAGTAAATTATTAACTGTCTGCTTTAGGCTGATTAATAATTCTCTTTTCTGATTTCAAAATATGCCTGAGGATGTTTGCAAACAGGGCAAACTTCAGGTGCTTTTGTGCCTACTACTATATGACCGCAGTTACGGCATTCCCAAACCATTACGCCGCTTTTTTCAAATACTTCTTTGTTTTCAATATTTTTAAGAAGCGCTCTGTAACGCTCTTCGTGAGATTTTTCGATAGCGGCAACACCTCTGAACTGTTCTGCAAGCTCGTGGAAGCCTTCTTCGTCAGCTTCTTTTGCCATTCTGTCGTACATATCGGTCCACTCATAGTTTTCGCCCTCGGCTGCGTGAATGAGGTTTTCTTCTGTAGTACCAAGCTCGCCTAAAGCCTTAAACCAAAGTTTAGCGTGTTCTTTTTCGTTTTCTGCAGTTTGTAAGAAAAGTGCGGCAATTTGCTCGTAGCCGGCTTTTTTAGCAACAGATGCAAAATATGTGTATTTGTTTCTTGCCTGGGATTCACCGGCAAAAGCTTCTCTGAGATTTTCTTCGGTTTTTGTACCTGCATATTTTGATTTTAAAGGTTCTAAAATTTCAAAATATGATGAATCCTTTTTACAAACAGGGCATTGTTCAGGCGGTGTATCGCCCTCGTGAACATAACCGCAAACTTTACATTTCCATTTTTTCATAATAAAGACCTCCTAAGTCTGAATTTTATCACTATTAAGTATATCACAATTTCCTTAAAAAAACAACATTTGTTATACAGTTTACTCCATAAATTTTATTATTTCTCCTAAGCATTCCGAGGCTGTTTCTCTGCCCATATCATAAATTTCCTGAAGCTTATGCGGATTTTTTTCGCTCATTTTCATTTTAAAACCGTCTTTAGGGTATATGTTATATACCTTTCCGCATTCCTCCCTGTCTTTTATGTATAGGGTTTCGTTATTATAATCTATATGCCGTTTTTCCATATTGTTAATAACGGCAGGGTAGTCTTTATAAAGAATTTTAAGAGGTATCTGAACCTTTGATTTTTTCATTATAAAGTCCTTTGGCTTTGTGTGTATTATAATATTTTTTTCGTAACCGATACTTTCAAAAAATCTTAGGGGAATAGAGTCGGAGACGCCGCCGTCTACATATTTTTCACCGTCAATCTCTACAGGCTCTGCAAACATAGGTAAAGCCGCCGATGCTCTGAACCAGGTCAGGTCGTTTCTGTCACCCGTTTCGCATTTGTGGTAAACAGGCTCGCCTGTTTCAATATTGGTGCATACAACATAAAACTCCTGAGGGTTTTCCTGAAAGGTCTTTCCGTCAAAAACATCTAATTCAAAAGGTATTCTGTCATAAAGCAAATCTCTGTTAAAAAAGTCGCCGTCTTTCAGTAAATACTTAAATCCGCACAACTCATTTTTACAGTAATTTGTTAAATACCTTATAACTCTGCCGTTTTGCTTGGATTTAACATTACAGCCAAAGCCTGCGCCTGCCGAAACACCTATGGTTCCGTCAAAATAAATGCTGTTTTCTGCTAATACATCGGTAACGCCTGCGGTGAAAACTCCGCGCATTGCGCCGCCTTCCATAATAAGACCTGTTTTTGCCATATCAGCTTTTAATAAACTCCTTTACTCTGTTTAAATTTTCAAGCCCTACTTTTCTTCCTGTCCCGTAACTTCCTAAAAGCTTTTTTGTATTGGTTTCCGTGTTTTTTATTACCGTATTTTTAGGAGGGTAAATAGGTAAAACATTACCCTTTTCAATTTCTTTATTTACATATTCTGTTTGTTCTTTGTACATATTGTGCCTTACGGCAATTTTTTCGGTAATAACAGGGTATTCCCTAAAGAACATTTTTAAAATAATAATTACTTTGCTTCTGCCTTGTAAAAAGCCTTTTTCGTGGGTGTGTATAATGATGTTTTTGTCATAACCCTGTTCCTGAGAAAATTTTAAAGGAATGGAGTCAACTATGCCGCCGTCCATAAGGGGAACACCGTCAATTTCTATTGGGTTTGAGTAAATGGGCAGTGTAGCAGACGCCCTGAACCACAGCTTATCTTTTAAGTCACCGTTTTCGCATTTGCGGTAAACTGCCTTGCCGTTTTCGGCATTTGTGCAAACAACATAAAAGGGTGTTTTGTTATTTTTAAAAGAGTCGGAATTAAATTTTTCAAAATCAGTAGGGAGAGATTTATATAAATCCTCTTGATTATAGTAATCTCCTGTGGCTAAAAAAGATTTTAAGCCTTTAAATTTATTGTTTTCAGAAAATCTTTTAACTAAATTCAAAACACGGTACGGTTGATGGGATTTAAAGTTACATCCAAAGCTTACTCCTGCCGAAACGCCTATAATGCCGTCAACTTCAATCCCGTTTTCTAAAAATACATCAAGGATGCCTGCCGTAAACATACAACGCATAGCACCGCCCTCTAATATTAAGCCGACCTTTGCCATATTATGCTCTTTCCAAACTGTCAATATATTCTTTTAAATCATCAAAATTCCCATGTGGGAATCCGTTAATATCTACATTGTATTTGGTAATTAAATTATCGGTTAAAATAAATACTTTTATACCGATTTCTTTTGCACAGCCGTCTTCGTTAACATCGTTACCTACCATTAAACATTCTTGGGGAGTAACACCTAATTTACCTATAACCTCTTTAAAATACATAGGGTTTGGCTTGCAAAAGGTTGAGTTGTCGTAGTTCGTTATATACTCAAAATCTTCGGGTGAAAGCCCTGTCCAGGAAACTCTCTTTTCTGTTGCAACGGCAGGGAACAGCGGATTAGTTGCAAGGGCGGTTCTGTAACCTTTTTCTTTAATATATCTTACCGTTTCAGCCGCTTTTTCATTATAACCGCAATACTCTTTTACCCCATCAAAATCCTTTTGATAGTATTCGTCAATAACATCTGTATTATCAAATATTCTGTCGCCTGTAATACTGCTGAAGTACTCCCAAAAGGCATCTCTTGTAAGCCGCGTACCGTCATTTTTAATTGCGGCAGTTATTCCGCCTGTAATACCTTTAACAAGAGTATCAACATCATAACCTAAAGGAACAAGCTTTTTTGCCAAGGTGCCGAAATATCCTTTTGCAAAATTTTCAAGCTCCATAGGGAGCAAAGTGCCGTCTAAATCAAATAAAACAGTTGTAATCATAGAAACCTCGTATTTATTGAGTCAGTTATATATAAACAGTCTGTTTTTGGAGCAAGCTACCGCAACATATCATTTATATCAGTAAATTATATCAATTTTCAAATAAGGTGTCAATGAATATTATAGCTGTTTTGCAAATAAAAATACCACCTACGGTTTTTCGTAGATGGTATAAAATTAAGGTGAATTATTCTGTCAACGGCAGTTTTACATTTACTTTAAACATATCTCCGTCAATGATTATTTCGAATATTCCGTTTTGAAGCTCTGTAAAGTCTTTTGCAATAGACAGCCCCAAACCGCTGCCGCTTGTAGTTCGTGAATTATCGCCCCTGACAAATCTTTCGGTAAGCTCGTCGGGAGATATGTTAAGTCTTTCTCGGCTGACATTTTTAACAGAGAATACGCCGTAGCCGTTTTCTTTGTAAATATCAATATAAACTCTTGTACCTGGTTGAGAGTATTTTTTTACATTAGAGAAAAGGTTTTCAAAGATTCTGTAGGTGTGTTGACTGTCCGCCTTAACAAAAATTTCTTCATCCTTTTGTGTTAATATGCTTTCAAGGCCTGCGTTTTCAAGCACATCGCTGTTTTCGCCTACCATCTGCAATGCCATCTCGTTCAGTTTAACGGTAGAAAAAGTCATTTTAACATTGCCTGATGTAGCCTTGCTTGCCTCAACCAAATCTTCAATAAGCCTTTTAAGCTTATTTGATTTTTCGTCAAGAATATCAATGTATCCCTTAGCGTCTTCATTTTCTATTTCACACATTTTCAGAAGAGATACATAGTTAATGATAGATGTTAACGGTGTTTTAAGGTCATGAGAAACATTTGTAATAAGCTCGGTTTTAAGTCGCTCGCCTTTAACCGCGTCTTCTACTGCTTTTTCAATAGCATTTTTAGATTCAATTAAATCAGATGCAAACTGCCTTAACTGCGGTACGAATTTTTTAGGGTTAATGTTAATATCCAAATCGCCGTTTTTCATTTTTTTAGTAGCCTCGCTCAATGTTATTACGTTAGACGCATACATCAATGCATATAATGTAATCAGTATTGTAGTTATTATATTAACCGTCAGTATCAAAACAGCCCCATCGGAGTCTATACATAGGCAAAGAAAAGCAGTTATCATTAAAAACAATGCGCATAAAAAGATTAAAAAGACAATATATTTGCTTTTGTGCTTCAAAACGTTGCTTGCCTCGTTTAACCGTTTTATTTCAGCGGATAAGAATTTTGCAATTTTAGGTAATATAAACCTATCCTTCAGGGTTTTTGCCTTAACATTTCTTACAATATAAAGAATGAAAGCTATTAAAACTAATACAGAGAGTGCTGTAAATACTGCGCTTAATTTATAGAAGCAATACGGCTGTATAGTGCCGTTGTAATAATAAACACCATTAGTCGGTGTTAACACATGGGTAAATTCATCTATAAACATATAAGCAATACCCATTGAGCCTATTCCCAAAAATCCCGCTAAAGCAAGATTTATAATAAAAGGAATTTTATCAAAGAAAATAAGCTTTATGCTGCCGTCTTTTCTTTTGCCAGATATTATGCAAAGGAAAACCGTGACTGCAAGCGTAAGCAATATAAACACAACAGACGCAATAAAGTAATCGTAGCAGGAATTGCTTAATTCTTCGTGGAGCTGTGAGCTTCTGTATAGCATATCGCCTTTCTCCAAGGTTTCATTTACCTTAAGGTAAACCGAGTAACCCTCAAACAGTTGTTGCATATAAGAGTCAATATCTTTATAGCTGCTGTTTATAAGCGTTTGCGTAACCGTCTTTTGTTCAAACGGGTTAACCGTAGTATCTACATATTCATAACTCGGTGAAGAAAGCTTTTTGCCGTCAAACGCTAAGTAGAACTGATTATCTTTATCAACGTTTTTTATAAAGTCCTGTAACTGACTTTTATCAACATTCGTTATATATCTTTTTGTTTTGTTATTTATTAAAAGATATTGAGTATTTATGATTTGGTCAGAAAGTTCATATATACTGTTTCGGTACCCTTCAACGTATGCGTCATCAAGCTCTGTGTCAAGTTTTTGTGCTAACTCATTTTTGATTGTGTCTTCGCTTCGGGCGTCATTTACTATACTGAAAATTTTAATTCTCAAATCTCTGTAGTCACTTGCCCAATCGGTAAAAGAGGAGTACGTGCTTTTTTCCGATACAGCAGTCGGGTTGTTTTTATTTGTGTCGGAATTCTTGCCTGTTTCTTCAAAAGCCTCCGTAACCTCGGTTACACTCTCGTTTATGATTACTTCACCGTAATACTCTTCGTCATCACTTCCCCAGTCTGTATAAACATTACTTGATAAATTGTCTATATAGCCGTAATCACCGTAATCGTCATATTCATCGGCAGAGTCGCCTCTGTACCATCGCAAAAAATCGCTGTATTTACCGATTTCTTCATTTGTATGCGCATTTATAAATGTGCCGTCTTTAGTTACGGTGGCAATTACTTTGCCGTCATATCCGTAGATTTTCGTAGGCATTTTTGCCTTTAAGATTTGAATATCTTTATAAAGCTTAATGGCCTCTTTTTCTTTTTCTTCATATTTCAGTTTTATGTTTTCGGCACATTCTGTGTCTAAAAAGTTTTCGTATTCGTCATCCGTTTTATTGCCGGAGCAGTATTCACCGGCTGAAGACAACATATCTATAATGTTTTGCTGTTCTCTCATAAACATATAGGTTGTGTTAAATTTGCCGTCAATATCATTGTAGCCGTTGCCTTTAAGACAAAAGCTTATAGTGTTGACGGCTCCCATATATGCAAATACCGCTGCAAGTATTATTGCCGAGAATTTTATAAAATTATTGTATTTAGGCTTTGTCAATTTTGTATCCAATGCCCCACACCACCTTTAAATATTTTGGTTCTTTAGGATTTATTTCGATTTTTTCTCTTATGCGTCTGATATGTACCGTTACTGTTTTGTCGTCTGCCATACAGGGCTCGTTCCACACACTTTCATATATTTGAGATGCGGGGAGCGTATGCCCCAGGTTTTTCATCAGATATTCAACAATTCCGTATTCGGTAGCGGTAAGCTTCACCGGTTCACCGTCAACAGTAACCTCACGGCGTTTCGTGTCTATTGAAAGTCCGCCTGTTGTTATAACACTTTCAGGTGCATTGTTTTTACTGCCCAGGGAACAGTAACGCCTTATCTGACTTTTTACCCTTGCAACCAATTCAAGAGGGTTAAACGGCTTTGTAACATAATCGTCTGCACCAAAGCCCAATCCTGCAATTTTATCGGTATCTTCACTTTTTGCAGAAAGCAAAATAATAGGTATATTATTGCTTTTTCTGATTTCAAGCGTAGTTTCCATTCCGTCCATTACAGGCATCATAATATCAAGCACAATGCAGTGGACTTCGTTATTTTCCAAAAGCTCTAAAGCCTCTTTGCCGTTAGTTGCAAGCAGTGGGTTGTAACCGTCCATTTTTAAATATATTTCGATAGACTTTAAAATTTCTTTATCGTCATCGCATATTAGAACGTTGTACATAAATTTCTACCTCCTTGAGTGTTATTATAAGGTGGATTTCTTACAAAAAAGTATATAAAATTCTTACAAATTTCTTAAGATGATTTTTTGAGAAAATGATGGTTTACATCGCTTTCTCGACAGGCTTTTCAAGGTTTCTTTCTTTTAAACATTTTTACATAATATTTAATCAAATTATACCATAAAAATTTATATTAGTACATCTACAATATGACCTAATTTTTAAGTGCCTGTCCGTACAATATATAATAAATATAAAGAAATGTAACGGAGAAACACCTATGAGCGTAAATGTGCAAACTAAATCAAAAGTAAAAGCTGATAAAAAAACAAAAACCAAAAAAGCAATCCTGCAATATGCGGTACATTTTATTTTAGGATTTCTTTTGGGACTTTCGGGGTTTAATAAAGAGTTTTCACCTTTTGGTGCGGCTTTTGTGGCATCGGTATCGCCGAAATTTACAATAATTTCTTCTTTGGGTGCTTCTGTAGCTTGGTTTATAACTTTAGACTCCGTTTCGGCTCTTAGGTATATGTCGGTTGTTTTGGCTTTGTGCGTTATAAAGAATTCCTTAAAAAGCTTTCCGAGATTTTCTGAAAATGAGCTGACGCCTGTAATCACTTCGTTTGTCTGCCTTTTAATAACGGGTATTGCAATAGTTCTGGCAGAGGAATTTAGCCCGATTTCACTTTTGATAAGCTTCTCGGAAAGCGTTATAGCAGGTATTTCTGCTTATTTGTTTACTAAAACACGCAAGCTTTTAGAGCTTAAAGGCGGTTTAAAATACCTGACATCAAAAGAAGTAATATTTTTGGTGGTATCTTTTTTAATTCTCGTTTTATCAATAAAAAATGTAAATATCTACGGCGTGTATCTATCTCATATTGTTGTATCTGTTTTAATACTTATTTGTGCTTTTTACGGCAAAGAGTCCGGCGGCGCAATAGTCGGTGCTTGCGGAGGCGTTGCATTAAGCATATCAACAGGCAATGTGTTTTTGCTGTCATTTTACGCTTTCGGCGGGTTAGTATCAGGGCTTTTTTCTGCCTTTGGAAAAATAGCGTCTGCCGTGGCTTTCTTGGTTTCGGGTATCGCTTTCGGGGTGCTTCAGTATGAGAGCATAAAGCCCATACCTACCCTCATAGAAATACTCGTTTCAATAGCTTTATATTTGGTTGTAACCTTAAAATATAATGAAAAACTTTCGCTGATTTTAAAACCGAATATCACATCGCCTATAATAAACACGGTAAATAACGATGTTTTCAAAAAGCTTCATACAGCCTCAGAGGTTTCTGCCGAAATATGTGCTTCTTTAAATGATGTTAATAATGCTTTAGAAAAGTCAGAAAAGCACAATATCCGTTTCGTTTCTCAAAAAACCAAGGAACGGATATGCGGCTCCTGCGGATTGTTTGATATGTGTTGGGGCGAGTATATAGACGGCACAACAGATGCTTTTAATACAATGCTGAATATGAAAAAAGAGGGAATGTCTTTAAACTATAAAAATGTTCCTGCTCAGTTTTCTTCAAGGTGTATTCGCACCGAAAATGTTTCCGAAAGCTTCAACAGGCTTTACAGTGAATATAAGCTTCACGAAAAGTACGATATTAAGCTTCACCAAATAAATGCCGCCGCAACACAGCAATTTGTAAATGTTTCGTCACTTCTGAACTCTCTGTGCGAAAACATTTCAAACGGCAAAACATACAATATGGATATTGCTCTCAGGGCAAAGGGGAGTATGGCGTCCTGCGGATTTATGCCTGTGGACAGCTGTTGCGTTATAGATGACCTTGATAAACTGACTTTAGAATTAAAGGTCAAAACCGCAGAAAAAATGAATATTAGTGATTTAAGCAAGGATTTAGAGCTTGTAACCGGAAGAAAGTTAGAAATACCAATAATCGAAAAAGAAGACGGTTTTACAAATATTACTTATAAAGAAAAATCGGTGTATAAGGTTGTAAGCGCCTGCGCTCAGGTTACTGCTACGGGTGAAAAGTATTCGGGAGATACTTTCACAACCTTTACCGACAGTAACGGCATTTTTTATGCAGTTCTTTGTGACGGTATGGGTACGGGTACTAAAGCGGCGCTCACTTCGGGTATGGCTGTTACACTGTTGCAAAAGCTTATTAAGGCGGGCTTCGGGATTAAATCTTCCGTTAATACGGTGAACACTTCTTTAATTTCACGAAGCGGTGAAGAATGTTCCGTAACTCTTGATTTAGTGGCAATAGATACATTTTCGGGCTTTGTAAGATTTTTTAAGTGCGGTTCAAGTGAAACAGTAGTCAAAAAGAAAAACAAGCTTTACCACATAGGCTTTTCTTCTTTGCCTTTGGGGATTATCGAAGAAACAGAGGTAAGCTGCGGTTCGGGTACATTGGCGAACGGCGATGTTTTAGTCGTTACATCTGACGGAGTCCGTGAAGAAGACAGACCGATTTTAGAAAGAAAGCTTAAAGCCTTTAAAGGCGGAAATGTTAAAGCATTTACCGAAGATTTAAAAACGGCAATTTACGAAAACCAAGAAGATAAATGTGATGATATTTCAATAATAACAATAGCATTAACTGATAATGATTAGGTGACTTTATGTATAAATTTACAGGCTTTACAAGCAGTGCTAACAGCGCTTTGAATTACGCGGTAGAAACATCTGAAAATATGGGGCATACTTATATCGGCAGCGAGCATCTTCTTTTAGGGCTTTTATCCGACTCCAAAATGGTTTCCGCATCAATTCTGATGAATAAAAAAGTGACTCTCAAAAAAGCAGAAGAACAGGTAAAAAGTATAGTGGGAGTCGGACTTCCCACTACTCTCACACCCGATGATTTTACCCCAAGGTGCAGACATATTATAGAAAACGCATTAAACCTCGGCAAAGCCACACCCTTTAAAGAATCGGGTACCCAACAGCTTTTAGACGCACTTTTAAAAGAAACAAACAGCTCAGGCTGCAAAATTTTAATGAGCTTGGGCGTACCGTCTTACGAATTAGGCGGCAGCGGTGACGGTAAAGACTCTGACAAAGCCTACGGTAAAAAGAGCTCTGCCATTTTAAAATTCGGTAAAGACTTAACCGAAATGGCAGAAAAAGGTGAAATAGATGTTGTTATCGGGCGAGAAAAAGAAACCGAAAGACTGATAGAAATTCTTTGCAGACGGACTAAAAATAATCCATGCTTAATAGGTGAATCGGGCGTGGGCAAAACTGCCGTTGTTGAGGGCTTGGCTTTAAAGATTTTTTCAGGCGAAGTACCTGAAATGCTCAGAAACAAAAGAATTTACAGCGTAGATTTAACTTGTATGGTTGCAGGCACTAAGTACAGAGGCGACTTTGAAGAACGGGTTAAAAATATGATAGACGAAGTGTGCGAAGACGGAAATATTATACTTTTTATAGACGAAATCCACAACATAGTCGGTGCAGGCTCTGCCGAAGGCGCCGTAGACGCGGCTAATATTCTGAAACCCTCTCTTGCACGCCACAGTCTGCAGGTAATAGGCGCTACCACTATTGACGAATACAGAAAATATATTGAAAAAGATTCCGCTTTAGAAAGGCGTTTTCAAACTGTCAGCATAGAAGAACCGTCAAGAGAGAATGCGATAAATATGCTTTACGGTCTTAAAGAAAACTACGAAAAACACCATAATGTAGAAATAACCGAAGAGGCAATTGTAAGTGCCGTTGACTTTAGTATCCGCTATATTAACGATAGGTTTTTGCCTGACAAGGCGGTAGATTTAATAGACGAAGCATCTTCAAAGGTCCGTTTAAAAAACTATACTCTTCCCGAAAATCTGCAAAATCTTGAAGTTGAATTAAAAGCCGTAACTCACGAAAAGCAACAGGCTATAGATAACCAGAATTTTGAAACTGCGGCTAAACTTCGCGATAAAGAGCGAAGACTGCAAGAGCTTCTGCGAACAGAAAAATGCAAATGGGAAGAAAAGCGCAACACCGCAAAACCACTTGTAACCAAAGAAGATGTTGCAGAGGTAGTGTCCTCTTGGTGCGATGTACCCGTTAAAAGCATTACCGATGCCGAAAGTGAAAAGCTTCTGCATTTAGAAGCAATACTGCATCAAAAAATTGTAGGGCAAACAGAGGCGGTTGAGTCAATTTCAAAAGCTATCAGG
>JBJEPP010000077.1:0-2168 GCA_051881295.1 Acutalibacteraceae bacterium
GTTGCCTTTTTTAGCTTTCTTCGGACGAGGTTTTCACGCTAACCGTCCCCTGATTTTCATTCGTTGTGTGTGCTTTTTGGAGCATGCGGTGTTCTATGATTGAACCGTAAACCATTGTAAATCAAGGATTTTAAACTTTTTAAAACTTAAAATCAGGGGCGGTTTAGGTTGCGAAAATCGCCAATCACAGAACCGTCCCCTGATTTTCATCTTGCTTTATAACTAATGAATAGTAGCAACCGTACCCTGTCCTGTCTAAATATCACATTAAAAGGAGTTTTTGATATGAAAAAGCAAAGTTTATGGGTACTATCCCTTGTAATCGTTACTTTGGTTATTCTTTTAACCGGTTGTTCAAATAACAATAACACACAAAACGCAATTGATTCAACAAGTCAAAATGTTGTTAAAGATAATGAAAACTCAACAATAGCAAATGAGCTTTCTGATAACGGTAATGAAGTGTTTTCGTATCCCATAAAGGATTCTTATTCTTCACGCGAGGAAATTGAAGCAGAAAAAGATGCCATAACAAAAAGTTATTTATCATTTAAAGTCGGTAAAGATACCGATACATGCACAAAAGCGAAAGAAACATATAACGAGTACATGAAAACTATGCAGACATGGCTTGATAAGTATCCGCCGGAATCACAAGAAATCATGGCAGAAAAAGAAAGACTGCTAAATCAATTTGTTTTCTTTGAAGAAGAAGCATTATATGTTGCAGAAAATAATTTGGAGAAAAACTCACCTGACGAGGCTGCAAAAGAATTAGATAGAGCTGAAAAGAATTACCAAAAGGCTGTAGATGTACAGAAACAGTACAAAGACGGTGAAATTACAATTGACGAGGCGTTAGAAATACTTGATATTCCACCATCAAAAATGTTGCAAAATTACTATGAACAAAACACTGAGCAAAAGTGAGAACACCGCATGCTCCAAGGACAATCAGGGTAACGGTTAGCGTGAAAGTCCACTGTATATAGAAACCAAATTCTCAAAAATACAATATATTAGTTTTTGGTTTTCATTTGTTGTGTGTGCTTTTTGGAGCATGCGGTGTTCTGTGTCCTTTTCAACCGTCCCCCTGTCTTATTTTCTAATGGCGAAAAAACGAAACATTTACTCTCACCGAGCATAAATAAAAACTATAAAAAAGGCAATAGAAAAGCACATAGCCACGCTATGTGCTTTTTCTATAAAACTAACAGTTAGTTAGCCTTATTGAGTTTTGTAACAAGCTGTGATTTTTTGTGAGCAGCGTTGTTTTTGTGAAGAAGACCTTTAGCAGCAGCCTGGTCAAGCTTTTTAACAGCAACTTTAACTGCTTCGGCTTTGTCAGCGTCATTGTTTTCAATAGCAGCATTAGCTTTTTTTATAGCTGTTTTAAGAGCAGAGTTAGCAGCCTTGTTGTTAGCGGCCTTTGTAGCGTTAACAAGAACTCTCTTCTTTGCTGATTTAATATTCGGCATTGTGGCACCTCCCTTTGTTTAGTATCACACAGTCATATATAATACCACTATTATACAAAAATTTCAAGTGATTTTTAACAAAATACCGATTTTTTATAATTATTTTCCGTATTTATCCTCGTAGGCAGCCATGGATTCTTCAATAATAGAAACTGCGTCCAAAACACCTTTAACTTCGTCAATAGCAGTAGGTTTGCCCTCAAGTGCCTTATATACGGAAAAAAAGTGCCTCATTTCGTCAAAAATATGAGGAGGTAACTGACTTATATCTTTATAACCGTTGTATGTAGGGTCATTAAAGGGTATAGATATAATTTTTTCGTCAGCAACACCACCGTCTACCATAGATATAACTCCTATAGGGTAGCAGTCAACTATTGCCATAGGCTCAATTTGTTCAGAGCAAAGTACAAGTACATCAAGCGGGTCGTTGTCTTTTGCAAGAGTTCTCGGAATAAAGCCGTAGTTGGCAGGGTAGTGGGTAGATGTGTAAAGTACACGGTCGAGTCTTAAAAGACCTGTTTCTTTATCCAATTCATATTTCATTTTACTGCCCTTGCTGATTTCTATTACGGCTGCGTAAGATGAACGGGAAATTCTATGGGGATTTATGTCGTGCCAGATGTTCATAACTTACCTGGTATAATTAAAACATCCCCCAGCAAATGAAATAACTATACACAATCCTTT
>JBJEPP010000078.1:0-2164 GCA_051881295.1 Acutalibacteraceae bacterium
CTCCACATGGCTTGTAAACGGGAACATATCCACAGGCTGAATTTTTTTGACTTTGTAGCCGTTTCGGGTCAGGTACTGTAAATCCCTTTGCTGTGTTTCGGGATTGCATGAAATATACACGATTTTTTCGGGGCTCAGGGTAACGGCACAGCTCAAAAATTCTCTGCTGCTGCCGGCTCTCGGCGGGTCCATAAAAAGAACATCGCATTTCTCACCTGCATTTTTCATGCTGACCATAAATTTGCCTGCATCCTCACAGAAGAATTTTATATTTTCCGTATTATTTATTTTTGCGTTAACCCTTGCGTCCTTTACAGCGTCCCGATTAAGCTCAACGCCTATAACCTCACCTGCATTTTCGGCGGCAACAATACCTATTGTACCGATACCGCAGTATGCGTCAATAACTCTTTCTTTTCCGGTAAGAGATGCAAATTCTATGGCTTTACCGTAAAGAATTTCTGTTTGAACAGGGTTAATCTGGTAAAAAGATTTTGGAGAAATTCTGAAACTGCAACCGCACAAAACATCTTCAATATATCCTTTGCCGTAAAGCACGGTTTCTTTATCGCCCAAAACCATACTTGTAAATTTATTGTTGATATTCTGAACTATTGTGGTAATTTCAGGGTGAATTTTCAAAAGCTCTTTTACAAAATCGTTTTTGCAAGGGAACACGCTTGTACCCGTAACAAGGCAAACCATAATTTCATTTGTGGCAAATCCCCTTTTTACTAAAACATGGCGTAAAAATCCCTTGGAGCTTCTCTCGTCATAAACAGTTAATTTAAAGCTTTTCAAAAGCTTTCTCACGGTTAAAATAATTTCATCTGCCTTTTCGTCTTCTATAAGGCAATTATCGGTTTTAACTATGTTATGCGTACTTGACTGATACACTCCCGATATTATTTCACCGCCGCGGGTTCTGCCGAATGCCGCCTGAACCTTGTTTCGGTAGTGAAAAGGTGTTTCCATACCTATTATTTTATTAACATTGTGAAAAGAGCCTAAAAGCTTTACAACCTTAGCTTGTTTGAATTTAAGCTGTTCTTCATAGCTCATATTCATCAGCTGACAGCCGCCGCATTTGCGGGAAACAGGGCATATTCTTACAGCGTTTTTACCGGATGCAGCTTCTGCTTTATATGTATTTTTGTGAACGCTTCTTTTATTTGTATTTTTCTTATTTTGCGGCATTTGCTTTATCCTTATTTGCTAAATTGTTTGTGTTCATTGAGTCTTTATATACCACAAATCTGTTGTATAAATATTCTAAAATCATATTAGAAAGCATTGTTACCGCTAAAATAACATACTCAGAGAATTCCCAAGTAAAATGCTTTGCGGCAATTTCGCCTAAAACGGTTGTTACAGGCGTGAATACTATGTAAAATGCAAAAACCTTTGCCATTGCTACCGGTACATTGGCGGCGCTTTTAAAGGTAAATTTTCGGTTAAATGTAAAATTCCATAAAACTGAAAGAATAAGCGCTACAAGATATGCCGCACCGTACTCGGAGTTAAAAAACCATTGAGCTATAGCGTTGGTGCTTTCAGTATTAGGTAAAAGCTCGTTTAAAAGAGTAAACGAAATAACCTCTATTACCCCTGCGCTTGCAGAAAAACAAGCAAATTTTATTACTTGAATAATATTTTCTTTTTTAGACATTTTATTTTCCATAATTACGCCCCTGAACTGAAGTATGTTATATACACTTCAGTATATCACAGAAAAGTGCTTTTTTCAATGCTTGGGTAGGGTGTTTTAAGATTATTCAAAAAAAGAGAGTAACCGCGACAAAATTACTCTCTCTTTTATTTATATGATAACGATGCATAAAGCATAGTTAAAATAAGCTGTAATCAATGCGTTAAATTGTCTTTATCGGCAAGCCAAATTAAATCTTCCGTGCCGAATGTAGGGTCTTTTGTGACTTCTCTGAACTTCTGAACATTCTCGGAGTTCACTACCTCTACCCCGTTAATATATATTGTTTTTCTCTTTCTCGGCATTTCTTTCTTTTCTTTCATAGAAACCTCTCCTTTTCTGTAAATGCTCTTTGTCACACTCAATTTACGGCTCAGCCTTTTACTCTACGGTACAGCACGCTGTAGGCGGTCGGCTGTGAGCTGTATAAAAATTATCAAAATATTTTTTTATTAG
>JBJEPP010000079.1:0-28555 GCA_051881295.1 Acutalibacteraceae bacterium
AGGAATAGGCGCTTCTATTCTAACCCCCGATGCGGCAAGGTTCATTGCAATATCATCAGAAAGAGCGGCTATTCTGCTGATTTTAACACCCGGATCGGGTCTTAATTCAAAACGGGTAACAGACGGACTTTGACAAATATCAACGATTTTAGTTCCTACGCCAAAGCTTTTTAATGTATTAACAATAATTTCGCCTCGTTTATGTACCTCATCCATATTATTACGGCCGCTGTTTGCTTTCGGCGGGTTAAGGCAGTCTAACGGCGGCAGCTCATATTGCTTTTGAGGAATTTCCTCTGCTTCAACAAATTCTTCGGTTACATCTTCATTGGGCAGTTCATCTGTTTCTTCTGCCATCTCACCTGTTTCTTCATTAACAGAAAGTCCGTCATTTTCAACGAACGCGCTGTCAACAGGCGGTTTTGAGTCAACAACCTGAGTGTCTGTAGTCACCTGTTCATCTTTTTTATTGAACAGTTCTTCTAAAGGAGGAGCGAAAACAGGTGCGTCTTCAAAATCGGGAAGAAGCTCTATTTCGTCAGGTGATTCTATCAGCGGTTCAATACCGTTATCCTCTAATTTTTTATCATCTACCGGAATATCAAGGTCAATTTCTTTCTTTTCGCTTTTCAAACGGCGTCTTTCAGCATTTTTTGCACGCCTTTCACTTAAGGATTCGCTAACGGTTTCATAAGATTCATGAAATTCTGCCGCTTTTTCTTCTGCATAAGTTGCAGCCGCCTCGGCAGGTTTTTTCAAAGAAGAAATCAATAAAATAATTTTCGGTCCCCAAAAGAAAACACAGAAAGCCAAAATTAATAAAATCAATATGGCGCCGGACGCTAATTTACTGCCGGCAGTAATCAGAAGAGAAACACCGCCTAACAACGCGCCGATAACACCGTAACCGTAGTGCATACCTTGACCTGAATATTCCTTAAATACATTGTAAGCCGACACGATTTGTTCGCCGTAGCTTAATGTAGAATCAACAGAAACAACATGGCAAAGTGAAATTATCAATATGTATACAACAAAAAATTCAATTGTTCTTGTTTTAAACTCTTTTGTATTCTTTTTTGCGGCAGACATAACACAAAGTAAAATAACAAAAAACGGTAAAACGAAAGCGCTAACTCCAAATAAGCCAAAGAAAAAGTTCCTGAAATAACCCCATAAACCGCCTGCGTCAATAAAAACAACCAACGCCATAAATACGGCTGTAAAACCCGCAATCAATAAAGCAATAACACTACGCTGAGTATCTGTATATTTAGAATTATTTCTTTTAGCTTTAGTCTTTGACTGAGTAGTTTTCTTTTTAGACGAATTGCTTTGTTTTGCCATAAACTCCCCTCCCTATCTCACATTTTGATTGCACTTACTATTGTTACAATAAATCCAAGTGCAAGGCAATAATATCCAAAGTATTTAAACCTGTCTTTTTTAATAATGACCTGTAATAATTTGATTGCAAAAATGCCCACTGCGGCTGATGTAATAACTCCGATTACAAGCGGTGCCACCGGAACAATTTCAGTTAATTCCAAAGCGTCTTTAAATTCAACTAAACCGCTTGCAAGTACAGCGGGAATACACAAAATAAACGAATACTTAACCATATACTGTTTTGAAATACCAAAGCAAAGACCCGTTGAAATAGTTGAGCCGGAACGGGATATTCCCGGAAAACAAGCGGCTAAAGTCTGAGCCACACCAATAAAAAATGCAGAAACAGGGTTTATGGTTTTATTCTTCTTATAATTTTCGCTAAGGGTAGAACCTAACATAATCAAGAAACCGGTTAACATAAAGCAGATACCCTCTGCCAAAATACTGTCATCGTCAGAAAATACAGAAACAACATCCAAAATCTTGTTGCCGTTGCCAACAGGTATTAATAGAAACAGCAAAGGAACACAGGAAATAACAAACATAAAAAGCATTTTTCGTGTTTCTGATATTTTTCTGAGGTTCAATGTAAACTTTCTATTTTTTATATCTTTTATACACTCAAAAAATTCAATAAACAAATCATATATTTCTCTGTAATAAAAAATTAAGATTGCAACAAGCGTGCCTATATGTAACATTGCAGAGAAAAGTCCGGAGCTCTCTGCATTGATATTTGTAATATAACGGAATACAGACATATGACCGCTGCTTGATATTGGTAAAAACTCTGTTATTCCTTGAATAATTCCAAGTAAAATTGCTTTTATTATACTCATATTCCCTCACATCTTAGTAAGATATTCTATTGCGTCCTTTAAACTGCCTACTTCATCTATTAAACGCTCTTTAACTGCGTCTTCACCGCTTAAAACAGTGCCGAAATCAGTAACTAATTCATTGTTATTGAGCATTAACTCTCTGAAGCGTTCTCTTGAGATATTGCTGTTACGGGTTATGAACTCTAAAACACGCTCTTCCATCTTTTTTAAATATATAAGAGACTGCGGAACGCCTAATATAAGCCCGTTCATTCTGACCGGATGAATTGTCATAGAGGCTGTCGGCACTATAAACGAATGTTTTGTACTGACTGCAAGAGGTATTCCTATTGAATGACTGCCGCCCAAAACAAGAGATACAGTCGGTTTACTCATACCGGCAATAAGCTCCGATATAGCAAGTCCTGCCTCAATATCGCCGCCGACTGTATTAAGCACAACAAGGAGCCCTGAAATATCTTCATTTTCTTCAATTGCAACCAATCGTGGAATGATATGCTCGTATTTTGTTGTTTTTGTATTTTGCGGTAAATTATAATGTCCCTCGATTTGACCGATGATAGTTAAGCAATGGATGTATTTTCCGTTGTGATTAACCGTGACGCTGCCGTCACACATATCGTTATCCGTTTGATTTACAATATCGGTTTCGTCTTGCTCGGTATTTTCGCCGGTATTAGGGCTCGGAGCAGTAAAGGATAAGTATTTATAAAGTTCGTTATACAAAATTCATCACCGAATTTAGTATAACCAAATGAACCCAAATTAACTATATAATGATACCACACTATTTCAAAACTTTCAAGATTTAAGCAATATATTCATAAATTATTATTTATATCATTACATATATATTTATTTTTTACATTGACAATAGCGCTTAAAAAATGTAAAATAAAGATTGTTAAAAATTTAAACAAGTTGGAGGAATTTAAAAATGGGACTCTCATTATGCGAAAAAATTATCAAGAGTCACCTTATAGACGGTGAATATGCACCGGGTAACGATATTGGAATAAGAATTGACCAAACACTTACCCAAGACGCTACCGGCACAATGGCATATCTTGAATTAGAAGCTATGGATATTGATAAAGTTAAAACTGAACTTTCAGTAGCATATATTGACCACAACACATTACAAACAGGTTTTGAAAATGCCGATGACCACAAATTCATACAAAGCGTATGTAAAAAGCGCGGTGTTCGTTTTTCCCGTCCGGGCAACGGAATTTGCCACCAAGTTCATTTGGAAAGATTCGGTATTCCGGGTAAAACACTTATCGGCTCAGACAGCCACACCCCTACCGGCGGCGGACTCGGTATGCTTGCCATGGGTGCAGGCGGTCTTGATGTTGCGGTTGCTATGGGCGGCGGTGCATACTACATTACCGTACCCGAAGTAATTAAAGTTAACCTTACAGGTAAGCTTTCACCTTATGTTGCGGCAAAAGATATTATTCTTGAAGTTCTCAGAATTTTAAGTGTTAAAGGCGGCGTTGGTAAGGTCGTTGAATACGGCGGCGAGGGTGTAAAAACTCTTACCGTACCTGAAAGGGCTACTATTACAAATATGGGCGCAGAGCTTGGCGCTACAACATCTATTTTCCCGTCTGACGAAATAACTTATGAATTTATGAAAGCACAAGGCAGAGAAGCCGACTGGGTAGAGCTTAAACCTGATGCAGATGCAGAATATTCAAGAGTAATCGATATTGACCTTTGCTCACTTAAACCTCTTGCGGCTATGCCCCACATGCCGGATAATGTTAAATCCGTTGCAGAAATCGGTAAAATCAAGGTTGACCAGGTTCTTATCGGTTCATGTACAAACTCTTCTTTACTTGATATGATGAAGGTTGCAAAAATACTTAAAGGTAAAAAAGTTCATCCGAGCGTTTCTCTCGGTATTGCTCCGGGTTCAAAACAAGTTCTTAATATGCTTGCACTGAACGGCTGTCTTGCAGATATGATAGACGCAGGCGCAAGAATTTTAGAAAGTGCCTGCGGTCCGTGTATCGGTATGGGTCAGTCACCGTGTTCTTCGGGTGTATCGCTTCGTACATTCAACAGAAACTTTGAAGGCAGAAGCGGTACTGCAGACGGTAAGGTTTACCTTGTAAGTCCCGAAACAGCGGCCGTATCAGCTTTAACAGGCGTACTTACAGACCCCACAACCTGTAAAGAAGATATTTCCGTAAATCTTCCCAAATCATTTATTATTAACGATAATATGATTGAATTGCCTGCAAGCACTAAAGAAGAAGCCGATGCAGTTGAAGTTTACTACGGCCCTAACATTAAACCGTTCCCCACAACTTCACCTCTTTCTGACTCTATCAGTGCGAAAGCGGTGCTTAAAGTAGAAGATAATATCACTACAGACCACATTATGCCTGCAGGTGCTAAGATTCTTCCTTACCGTTCAAACATTCCATACCTTTCGCAATTCTGCTTCCGTCAATGTGACGAAAAATTTGCAGAACATTGTAAAGAAGCCGGTTCTTGCATTATTATAGGCGGTAACAACTACGGTCAAGGCTCGTCCCGTGAGCATGCGTCTCTTGTTCCGCTCTATCTCGGCGTTAAAGCCGTTATTACAAAATCATTTGCAAGAATTCATAAAGCAAACCTTGTAAACGCAAGCATTTTACCTCTTAATTTTGTTAATACAGACGATTATGATAAAATCTCTGTTGGCGACAGTCTTGAATTACCTAACATTAAAGCTGAACTTAACGCAGGCAGTGAAATTACTCTTAAAAACAACACTAAAAACGAAGAATACAGGCTTGTTTGTGATGTTTCAGACAGACAAAAAGCAATTCTTTGCGCAGGCGGTTTGCTCGATTATACCAAGGAGGAAAATAAATAATGAACGAATTACAAATGAATGCGGCTGTTGAAAAATTCAAACAGTTACTTATAGAACAAGATGAAAGAAATCAAAAAATTAAAGCAACAAAAGAATTTAAAGATTTTAAATCACTTGATAAAATCATTATCGGTGTATGCGGCGGAGACGGTATAGGTCCTATTATTTGTAAAGAAGCTGCCGATGTACTCGAATTCATTCTTAAAGATGATGTAAAAGCAGGTAAAGTAGAATTTAAATTTATTGACGGTCTTACTATTGAAAACCGAGTTAAAGCAATGAAAGCCATTCCCGATGATGTTATGGACGAGCTTAAGGCTTGCGATGTTATTCTTAAAGGTCCTACAACAACTCCTCAAGCCGGTGACGGTTTGCCTAACATTGAAAGCGCAAATGTTGCTATGCGAAAAGCTCTTGACCTTTTTGCAAATGTAAGACCTGTTAAAATTCCCGATGAAAACATTGACTGGACATTCTTCAGAGAAAATACCGAAGGCGCTTATGCTGTAGGCTCAAAAGGTATTGATGTTGACGGCGAGCTTGCCCTTGACTTTGTGGTTACAACATCCGAAGGTACCGACAGAATTGCCAAGCTTGCCTATGAATACGCACGCAACAACAAAAAAGAAAGAGTGTCTATTATTCAAAAAGCAAATGTAATTAAAACAACAGACGGTAAATTCCTTAACCTTTGTAAAGAAGTTTCCAAGGATTACCCTGAAATTATTACGGACGAATGGTATATTGATATTACAACCGCAAAGCTTATAGATAAAAAGCGCAGAACCGATTTTAAGGTATTTATACTTCCTAACCTTTACGGCGATATTATTACAGATGAAGCCGCAGAATTCCAAGGCGGTGTAGGTACTGCAGGCAGTGCTAATATCGGTAAACAATACGCTATGTTTGAGGCTATCCACGGCTCTGCTCCCCGTATGATTAAAGAAGGCCGAGGTCAATATGCCGATCCGTGTTCAATGCTCAGAGCTGTCGTTCTTCTTCTTTCTCACATCGGCAAACAGGACGAAGCAGACAAGCTTGAAAAGGCACTTGATATTTGTATGATTACCGAGAAAAAACTTACAATTACCGGCCGTGAAGACGGTTGTACCTGCAAAGAATTCGGTAACTATGTTATGGAAACACTTCAGACTCTTTAATTTAAAACAGTTTTATTAAGGTGTATTGTAATGAAAGAAAACAATCATGCGTCTGTTCCTGTTATAAAGCGGCTTCCGCGCTATCACAGATATCTTGAAGAACTAAATAATTCGGGTGTTGTGAGAATATCCTCTAAAGAGCTTGCTAATAAAATGGGTGTAACTGCGTCACAGATAAGGCAAGACTTTAACTGTTTCGGCGGTTTCGGACTTCAGGGTTACGGTTACAATGTTAAACAGTTACACGGGGAAATCGGCAAAATTCTCGGATTAGACAATAAGAAAAAAGCAATAATGATAGGCGCAGGTAATTTAGGCCGTGCTATTGCCGCTCACTTAAAATTTGAAAACCGCGGTTTTGATTTAGTAGGTATATTTGATAATGACCCTTATGTAATCGGTTGCAGTATCGGTGACAGACGGGTTAAGGATATTGCGTCAATCGAGGAATTTATTGAAAAAGAAAAACCTGAGGCGGCAATACTTTGCATACCTACGGAGTCTGTTGAAGAAATCGCAACAAAGCTTATAGCTTTAGGCATTAAAGGCTTTTGGAATTTCACTCACTACGATTTACTACGCAAATTTGATAATATTGCAGTTGAAAATGTTCATTTAGGCGACTCGTTAATGACTTTATGTTACCAAATAAACACACTTCAAAATACAAGCGAGGGGCAAATTGATGAAAAAATTAATGGATATTGATATTGCCGATATTGTTCCTTTTACAAAAGGTATTATAGTTGCCCGTAAAGACCTGACTAAAAACGGCAATACAAAGATTTCATTTTTCACTTATGATGTTAAATTAGAACGCCCGACTGCAAGTACGCGCGGTGCATACCTTTTAAATAAATTCGGTGAAAAGTACGAAGAAATTTCCAATCAGTTAAGCGACTTTATTTATTGCGATGCAGCTGTGTTACCCAATAAACATGTTGCGGTTGCATACCCAAGCGGTGAAATAGGTTTATTTGATGAAAAAGGCTCTCTTTATTGGACAGGCGATTTACAGTATAAGAACTGTCCCATAAGCGGTGTTGTTTCTGAGGGAAAATACCTTTGGTGTGTTGTTCCGGAAAACAACTGTATAATCAGATACTCCCCCAACACGGAAAAAATTGTATTAAGAATAGGCGGAGATTCCTCTACGGCATTTCTTAATCCGGTTTCTATAAGTTCTTATGATAACAAATTGTATATATGCAATTATCAATCCTGTAAAATAAGAACTGTTAATCTGAAAGATTTTACCGTTAACGATTATAAAACATTTTCGGAGCCTGTATACAGATATATAAAAACTGCAGGCAGAGAACTTGTTGAACTTGAGTCAGGTGTTTACATGCTGTAAATTTTTTGCGATTTTTTTCAACAAATTTTTACAAAACTATTTACAAATTATGAAAAATGCATTATATTTATGTAGTAAACTTTTAAATCGGCACGAGAGGTCGATAAGGTAAAAACACAACCGTTGTGTATTTATATGTGTATATCAGCCTTGTCGTGCTCTGCGGCAGGGCTATTTTTTTGAGGTTTTTATGGAACTTAAAGCAGAACTCTTAGATGAATCAGCAGTGAAACGGGCTCTTGTTCGTATTGCCCACGAAATAATCGAAAAGAATAAAGGAACTGAAAATATTCTACTTGTCGGTATAAAAAGACGCGGCGTTCCCCTTGCAAATATAATTTCTGAAAATATCGAAAAAATAGAGGGAACTAAAATTCCGGTGGGTGAATTAGATATTAACCATTACAGAGACGATTTAACCGAGGCTCACGAAACACCCGAAGTTTCCCCTACCGAATTACCGTTTGATGTTACAGGTAAGGATATTATTTTAGTTGATGATGTGCTTTTTACAGGCAGAACCGTCAGAGCTGCTATTGAGGCTGTTTTCAGTTTAGGCAGACCTTCAAGTATTCAGTTAGCTATTTTAATTGACCGAGGCCACAGAGAACTTCCTATAAGAGCTGATTTTGTCGGTAAAAATATTCCTACTTCTACATCGGAGTTAATTTCGGTAAATTTACCCGAATTTGACAACGAATACAGCGTGAAGCTTTATAATATGTAAATTAAGCCATTGGCTTTTTTTAAATTTTTTTGATGGGGGTATTTGTCAATGAAACTTATTTATAATGTTGATGACAAACCAAAATTCGGACAACTTATTGTCTTTGCAATTCAGCAGTTACTCGCGATTATGGCTGCTACTTTGGTAGTACCTGTAATTACCGGCCACGGTATGAGCTCTGCTGCTGCACTTTTCGGCGCAGGTGTAGGTACACTTGTATACGTTTTATTCACTAAAAAGAAAAGCCCTGTATTCCTTGGTTCTTCTTTTGCATTCTTAGGCTCAATGGCTGCTGCTTTTGCTGGTGCTGCATCAATGGAGCTTGGCTATGTAGGCCTTATCCTCGGTGCTGTTTTTGCAGGTCTTGTTTATGTTGTTATCGCCCTTATTGTAAAATTTGCAGGCGTTAAATGGATTAACAAGCTTATGCCGGCAGTAGTTATCGGTCCAACAGTTTCAATTATCGGTCTTTCACTTGCAGGCAATGCCATCGGCGACCTTACAAAAGGTAGCGTAGTTGTTAACGATGCTGCTGTTGCATCACCGCTTATTACGGTTCTTTGCGGTATTGTTACCCTTGTTGTAGTTTGTCTTTCATCTGTATACGGCAAAAAAGCCGGCAAACTCATTCCGTTTATTTTCGGTATCCTTGCAGGTTATGCAGTAGCTGCTGTATTTACAGTTATAGGTACAGTTGCCGATATTCCTGCTCTTTTGGTTACTGACTTTTCACCTCTTACAAACTTATTTGCAGACGGTGTAAAACTCAGTTCATTCATTTCACTTCCTGAATTTACATTTGTTACGGCAATTAAAGGCGTAAATCAAATAAACGCTACATATATCGCTTCAATTTTTGCAGCTTATGTTCCTGTTGCGTTCGTTGTATTTGCCGAACACATTGCTGACCACAAAAATATTTCTTCTATTATCGAAAAAGACTTACTCGAAGAACCGGGTCTTACAAGAACTCTTCTTGGAGACGGTGTAGGTTCAATAGTTGGTGCTATCTTCGGCGGTTGCCCCAACACAACTTACGGTGAATCTGTCGGCTGTGTTGCTATTACAAAAAATGCTTCTATTTACACAATTATCACTGCAGCAATTATGGCTATGTTGATTTCATTCATTTCTCCGTTTGTTGCTTTCGTTAACTCAATCCCGTCTTGTGTAATGGGCGGCGTTTGTATGGCTCTTTACGGCTTCATTGCTGTATCCGGTCTTAAAATGGTACAAAAGGTTGATCTTGAAGATAACAAAAATCTTTTTGTTGTATCAGCAATTCTCATTGCAGGTATCGGCGGTCTTTCATTAACATTCGGTAAAGTTACAATTACATCTGTTGCTTGCGCACTTATTCTCGGTATTGTACTTAACATTATACTCGGCAAGAAAAAATCTGAAGAAGTTACAGCAGAATAATTGACACAAACCTATATTTAATATATAATTAAATAAAATTAAACAAGGCATTACGCAATAGCGTGGTGCCTTTGTTATAAGGTAGGTTTATTTATGTTTTATAAAGCTGAAAACGATAGTTTTACACTTAAAGTAAAAGAAATGGGTGCAGAGCTAAACTCCTTAAAATCAAAGAAAACAGGTATAGAATACATCTGGTGCGGCAATGAGAAAATATGGTACGGGCAGTCGCCTATCCTATTCCCTATAATCGGCAGACTTTTAGACGATAAATACATATTAGACGGTAAAGAATACAGCATGCCGAAACACGGTATCGTAAGAAAGAAGCCTTTTACACTCACCGACAGCACCGAAGATTCTTTAACCTTTGTTCAAACAGATGACGAAGATTCACTTAAAATGTATCCGTATCATTTTGAGCTTAAGGTTAAATTTCAAATTACAGATAGCGGTCTACAGGTTAATCATACCGTTACCAATAACGATGATAAAACAATGTATTACTCATTCGGTGCTCATCCCGCTTTTAATTGCGAAATAGGTGATTACCTTGAATTTTCGGAAGAAGAAAAATTTTTAACAGAACGCATTGACCACGACTCAATTCTGATTGACGAAAAATTCCCTGTTAAAACAGACGACAAAAAACTTGTTTTAACAAAAGATTTATTTAACAATGACGCTTTAATATTAAGCAATTATAAAACAAAAAACATATCAATTAAGAGCAACAACCACAACAGAGTAATAAAATTCAACTTCAATTCCCCTATTCTCGGCATTTGGGCTAAACCTAATGCGCCTTATGTTTGTATTGAACCATGGTGGGGCATTAACGATAGTTACGATAAAAAGCCTGACATTTCACAAAAGCGCGGAATAATGGCATTAAATCCCAAAGAAAGCAGAACATTTACCTGGTCTGTTGAAATATTTGAATAAATCAAATAAAAATCCAATAAAATATAGATATATTTAAAGAAAAGGTTACGGTGAACTAAATGACTGATAATTATAATAAATACGATGAATACGGCCCTGATATTGTATCTGTAGTAGATGAAGACGGTATTGAACACTCCTTTGAAGAGCTTGACAGAATAGAAACCGATGAAGGCAAATTCGTTGCTCTTCTACCTATTTATGATAATCCTGAAGATATTTTAGACAATGACGGCGAGCTTATTATACTTTCTGTAGTTGAAGATTCAGACGGTGAAACATACCTTGAACCTATTGAAGACGAAGAACTGTTTGATGAAATCGGTGAAATCTTTGAAGACAGACTTGCTGATTATTTTGAATTTGACGAATAATCAAAAATTAAAGTGCAAACAATAATAATCCCTGCGGTGTACGATAACTGTGGATAATATTAACCCTATGTCAATTTAAAGGGAGCTTGGACTTCTGCGGCGGATTGCAGACCTCCCGCTTTGAGCGGACGAAGGGAGCGTGAACCCACAGAGAGAGCACCCACCTGCTTATACGCAGGTTTTTATTACCACTCCCGGCATTGTGGGGAAACTGTTTTCTGCATAAAACAGCCATATAACGGTTTTATGCAGAAAACGCAGTACATATCCGTTTTTTACTTATAAAAAAAGTACCGAAGTTCATTTCAGAACCTCGGTACTGATTTTTTTATCATTCGGCTGAAGCAACTGTTTTTGCGTTGCTTTCTGCAACTTCTGCTTCCATTTGAGCAATTTCAGCCTTGCGTTTTTCAATTCTTTCAATATAATCTGAAAGATCAGTGTATTTAACAGGTTTGTTTTGCTTCTTGATTAAGATATTTACAATAATAATTGCAACAAATCCGACAATTACAAGAAACATACCTATGCCGATGCTTCCCTCGTACATAGCGCCGAACTTTGAAGTAAGCTGACTGTTAAATATAAGGAACGAAATAATGCTTATTACAGAAGCAACAATACCGCAAACTGAAAGTGTTACATTCCTTTTAAAGCCTTTTTCCGAGCAAGAAACAGAGTCAAAAGGAATATTGAGAATTGCAAATATTGCCGCTACAAAAACAAACAATATTGAAACAATGTAGCAAATAAAAATTCCTCTTGTAAGACTTGATTCTGCAATCATATCAAACAAAATGTCAAATTTCATATTTGCAACAACATCCGTTGCAAGGTTCAATACTGAAACAGATGTATTAATTTCACTGAACGGAATATTAACCGAAATATTTGCAAGCGGTAAAAACAGCATACCGATTGGAATAAGAAGTAACACAAGCCTTACAATATTAAGAGGTGTTCCTATAAAAGCAAATTTAACCCTGTCTATTTTCGGTTGAAATCTGATATGCTCCTCTTCAGCCTTATCGGCATCCTCAGCAAGCCTTTCTTGATGGTTATAATAAACAAGATTAACACCGCATTTAGGGCACTCTGCCTTAACATCAATTAATCTCAGTCTATATCCGCATTTTGGACAATTAGCCATAATATCTCCTACCTATCAATGATATATTACTTTAAATTATATCATAGATTTTTGATGTTTTCAATAAAATTTAAAATATTTTATGGAATATTTAGTAAATTATTGTAAAATTACTTTTTTGAAATAGCTATTTTAGCTTTTTTTACAATATTATCCGCATCAAGTCCAAATTCGTGTAAAAGGTCAACTGCAGGACCGGATTTACCAAATGTATCTTCTACACCTACTTTTACAACAGGAACAGGATATTCACCGCAAACAGCATCGCAAACAGCGTCACCAAGACCGCCTATTACATTGTGTTCTTCTGCTGTAACAATACAACCTGTTTTCTTAGCCGCTTTAACTACTGCTTCAGCATCAAGAGGTTTAATGGTATGCATATTTATAAGTTCAACCGAAATACCCTCCGCAGCAAGAGTATCGGCTGCCATAATAGCCTCATTTACCATAAGTCCGGTAGCAATAATTGTTACATCGTTACCCTCTCTGAGAGTAACGGCTTTTCCGATTTCAAATTTATAATCATCATCAAAAATTCTCGGAACCGCAAGACGGCCGAAACGCATATAAACAGGACCGTCATGCTCTGCGGCAGCAAATACAGCAGCTCTTGCTTCAACATCATCGGCAGGGTTAATAATAACCATACCCGGAACAGAACGCATTAAGGCAATATCTTCGCAACACTGATGGCTTGCACCGTCTTCGCCAACAGAAATACCTGCATGAGTAGCACCGATTTTAACATTAAGATGCGAGTACGCTATTGTGTTGCGTACCTGCTCAAAAGCTCTGCCTGCGGCAAACATTGCAAAAGAGCTTGCAAATACTGTGTATCCGGTTGTGGCAAGACCTGCCGCCACACCCATCATATTGCTTTCTGCAATTCCGGTATCTATAAATCTATCGGGAAATGCTTTTTTAAAAGCTCCTGTTTTTGTAGCGGCTGCAAGGTCAGCATCAACTACAAGCACATTTTTATTTTTTTCGCCTAATTCTACGAGAGCTTTGCCGTAGCCGTCTCTGGTAGCAACTTTTATTACATCTGCCATAACTTTATGCCTCCAGTTCTTTAAGCTGAGCATTTAATTCGCTCATAGCAATTTCGTATTGTTCAGCATTAGGTGCAGAACCGTGCCAACCAACTTGATTTTCCATATAAGATACACCCTTGCCTTTTGTTGTTGTTGCAACAACAGCAGTGGGTCTGCCTTTACATTCACGGGCTTTATTTAAAGCGTCTTCAATTTCATCGTAATTGTGACCGTCAATTTCAATGACATTCCAACCGAATGACGCAAATTTTTCAGGAATCGGGTAAGGCGAGTTAACTTCTTCAACAGTACCGTCTATTTGAAGATTATTATTGTCAATAAAAGCGACTAAATTATCAAGTTTTTTAGCGCTTGCATACATTGCCGCTTCCCAAACCTGACCTTCCTCAATTTCGCCGTCACCAAGAATGGTATAAACCCTGAAATCGGCATTTTTCAGCTTAGCACCGAGCGCCATACCGCAGGCAGCCGAGATACCTTGACCCAATGAGCCTGAACTTATATCTATACCCGGAAGATATTTCATACTCGGGTGGCCTTGAAGCCTTGAATCAATTTTACGGAGTGTTTTAAGCTCTTCTACAGGAAAGTATCCTCTTTGAGCCATAACAGAGTACAGAGCAGGTGCCGCATGACCTTTAGAAAGCACAAATCTGTCCCGGTCATCTTTAACAGGATTTTCAGGGTCTATGTTCATCTCTTTGAAATAAAGATAAGTAATTATTTCGGATATTGAAAGAGAACCGCCCGGGTGACCTGATTTAGCATTAAAAGTACCTTCAATAACGCCTTTACGAACATTACAGGCAATTTTAGCTAACTCTTTTTTTGAATTTTCATCCATTGTTATACCTCCGATTTTTCTATATAATTTGTAACAATGTATTTTATAAAATCAGCAACTGCTCCTTTATTACAATGACAAGCAACATATTCCGAAATCGCTTTAATATCATCCGGCGCCTGACCGCAACAAACCGGGTGACTAACGCTTTTCAACATATCCACATCATTATAATAGTCGCCTATTGCAGCTGTATTTTCTATATCAACATCTAATATTTCGGCAAGTTTTTTTACTGCGCTTCCTTTGTTAATATTGTTATTTAAAAGTTCAAGAGTAAATCTTGAAGTTAGGCAGCAATCAAAAATCTTACTGTTTTCTTCATTTTCAAAAAATGCTTTCAACTCTCTGATTTTTTTGCTCGAACTAAAGAAAACAGCTTTTCCCCACTCGCCTCTCGGTAAATCGTTTACTGTTTTACAAGTTTTAATATCTAAATGATTTAAAATACTTGCACTGTAACCGTAAAAAGATTTATATGTAGCGTTATAAATCATATTCGGTTCAAAGACCGATAAACTGACAAATTTTTCTTTTTTGAAAACATCCAAAATAATGTTTTCGCCCTCAGTGCTTAAAGGGGTGTAATTTAACATTTTTTCTGTAGTAAAATCATATATACCCGCACCGTTTAAAAATATCGCAGGTGTTTTAATATCAAGTTTTTTATAATGAGAAGTTAATGATTGTAAGTTTCTGCCTGAGCATAATGTAAAATAACCGCCGTTATTCACAAAATCTTTAACTGCTGCACGATTTTGTTCGGGTAGTTTTAAATTTTTACCGTTAAGAGTTCCGTCAATATCAGAAACAAGTAACCATTTAGAATAATCTGCCATTAAGAAATTCTCCTAAGAAAGTCTGTAAAATATTTTGGTAAATCAGAAGTAAATTCCATATACTCGTGAGTAACAGGGTGAACAAAGCCTATAGTTGAAGCGTGTAAGCACTGTCCGTTCAAGCCGTAAGTCTTTTTAGGATTACCGTAGACCGTGTCGCCTGCAACAGGAGTGCCTCTTGAAGCAAAATGCACTCTTATTTGATGTGTTCTGCCTGTTTCTAAAGTAACTTTTAAATAAGTAAAACCTTTGTATCTTTCTAAAACTTCAAAATGAGTTACGGCATTTTTAGAATTTTTATCGGTAATTGCTTGTTTTTTACGGTCTTTCGGATGACGGCCTATAGGTGCGTCTATAGTACCGAAATCATCTTTAATATTACCAACCACAACTGTTCTGTACTCACGCTTAAAGTTATGGTCTTTTATTTGCTCTGCTAAACCTTTATGTGCCGAATCTGTTTTAGCGACTATAAGCAAACCGCTTGTATCTTTATCTATTCTGTGTACAATGCCGGGTCTTATAACGCCGTTTATTCCTGAAAGCGAACTGCCGCAATGATACAAAAGTGCATTTACCAATGTACCGCTGTAATTGCCTGCCGCAGGGTGAACTACCATACCTTTGGGTTTATTAACAACAAGTAAATAATCATCTTCATAAACAATATCTAAAGGTATATTTTCAGGCTCTGAATTTAGCTCTATCGGGTCAGGAACGGTAACGCTGATTGTATCACCGGCTTTAACGGTTGATTTTTTATTAGTAGCACTGCCGTTTAAAAGAACACTGCCGTCTTCAATCAGTTGCTGAACCGAATTTCTTGATAAATCACGGTTAATTGTTGAAATAGCTTTATCAATTCTAAGACCCGAAACATCTTCGGTTACAGTATATTCAAGTTGTTCCATCTGAATTCTCCGAATTACTATCAGATGATTTATTCTTATCATCCTTAATAATATCAACAATCAAATATATAACCATTGTAAAAGCACCAACGGTTATAAGACAGTCGGCAAAGTTAAATACCGCAAAATTAACAAACAGCGGCTCAATAAAATCAACAACATACTTCAGACGAATTCTGTCTATAACATTACCTATTCCGCCCGAAATCATTAAAAGCAAGCAAGCATTTACTAATTTGGATTTAATCTTATTAGTTGCTAAAAAGTAAATTGTTACAACTAACAATATAACGGAAAAAACTGTTAAGAATGTTGTGTATGCAGAAAAAGAACCGAATACAGCACCGCTGTTTTCTACATAACGAAAGCGTAAAACATTTTCTATTACATCTACATATTCAATTGGTTTTAAATACTCTACAACTAAATATTTGACTAATTGGTCAATACCAACCAATGCACTGCACACAACTAAACCAATAAGAACCGACATATTTACCTCTGTTTAATTATTTTTTGCGGCGGAAGAAGCCTCTTCGTTTCTGCTCATTTTTATCGCCGTTTTCTTCGCCAATTTCAGTATCAATAGTTTCTATAGAGTTCAATATAGAAAGAGGGTCGTTTTTATTTGAAAAAGCGGAATTGTTTTCTTCCACCACTGATTTATCAACCGTGAATCCGCGAGAAATAGGAATATCTGCAGGAGCGCTTTCTTCAACTTTCTCCGCTTCGCTAGCATCTTCTGTATTTTCTTCGTCTTCTTTATCTTCGGATGCAGCTTCTGTCTCAGACTCGTTGTTCACATCAGCATTAAAATCAGGTATAACATCCTCATCATCTGTATTTTCAACAAACTCTATTGATGATGTTTCTTCAAAGAAATCATAAGGCAATGTAGTTTTTTCTACATATTCACCCATGGTATGCTCCTCTGTTATTTCTTCTGTATTATCGGCTGATTCTTCGGTAAATGACAAGGTATCTAAAACAGGTTCTTCATCTTCTTTAATAAACTCAATTCTTGTTTCTTCTGCTTCATTTAATACTTCATCATCAACTGTTTCAACATTAGTTTCCTCATCAACAGTTTCTTCCGATTCCAAATCTTTATTTGCTTCTTCTACTGCAATTTCGGGAAGCTTTGAAATCATTTCGATATGTGCTTTATACTGTGCTAAAACAGATGCTTTAAACTCAGATACTTCTTTTTTAAGCATATCGTAATAAAGAGATTCACTCGTAACTGTTCTGTTAGCGGCACCAACCGTATCGCTGGCAGAATCGTTTGCTTCAATAAGAATACCGTGAGCTTCTTCTTTAGCTTTGTTGATAATCTGCTCTGCCTTGTCGCGGGCTACAGACAGCAATAAATCAGAGTCGGCAATAGCCTGCTTTTCAGCATCCATTTTAATAATATCGGCCTCTCCTTTTGCAGCCGCTAAAATTGCGTCTGCCTCAGCTTTAGAATCTTCAATAGACTCTTCTGCTTGTTTTACGATAATATCTGCCGCTTTTTGAGCTGAAATAACTGCATTCTTTATTTCATTTTCATCTGCTTTATATTGCTCTAACCTATCGGCTAACATACTTACTCTTTTGATAAGCTCTGCGTTTTCACGGTACATTTTTTCGTAATTAACCGCTACTTCACCAAAGAAACTGTCAACATCCTCTGATTTATAAGCATTTCTGCCTGCAGTTTTAAATTCATAAGCCCTAAGCTCTGAAGGATTCATCATAATAAAATTCCCCGTTCCCCACAAAATATTTAATTAAAAGAATACTCCCGTATTTTCAAGTTCGTCAATTAAATCTCCCGAAACATTAACATTGTACGGTGTAATAATATATGTGTTTGATGCAACTTTTTTAAGCTTACCGCCGTTTGCATAAGCAACACCGTTAAGCAAATCAACAAGTCGTCTTGCAACATCTTTAGTTGCAGATTCAAGATTTAACACAACAGTCCTTTTCTCATTGAGATGATCTGCAATAGTCCGTGCGTCTTCAAATTTATCGGTTTTAATAAGCACAACCTGTAACATAGCAGTAGTTCTTACATCTACAACTCTGCTTGGGTCGCCTGTTTTTCGAGGACGCGGAGCAGCCTTCGGCTCACGCTCGTAGTCCTTTGAGTATGAAGAAAAGTTTGTAACAGGATGAGCTTCAAAAGAACTCTCGTTTTCTTCAGTTTCTAACTCTTCATCAACATCTTCAACATCATCATACTCGCTGTTTGTAAATTTTTTTAAATAATCCATAAATGACATAATAAAAACCTCCGTTAATTTATTTGTATATACGGGCTCCGAATATTTTAGAGCCGACTCTTACTAAGTTTGAACCGTGTTTTACAGCAAGGGCAAAATCACCCGACATTCCCATTGACAGTATGTTAAAATCAAAGTTACCGTATTTTCTCTCTTTGATTTCATTATAATAATCATTCATACTGTCAAAGTATCTTTCTAACTGTAAATCGTTATCACAAATAGGCGGAATAGTCATAAGACCTTTAACACAGATATTGTCGAGATTAGAAATAACATCTAACGAATTAAAAAATTCACCTTTGTCAAAGCCCGTTTTACTGTTTTCTTCGCCTATGTTAACCTCTAAAAGAATATTGAAAACCTTTTCAAGCTTTATTGCTTCTTTTGATATTTCCTCTGCAACTCTTACACTGTCTACAGACTGTATCATATCAACCTCAGGTACAATTTTTTTGACCTTATTAGTTTGCAGATGACCTATAAGGTGTTTTTCGACACCGTCTAAATGAAGTAAATCTTTTTTAGATAAATACTCCTGTACTTTATTTTCACCGATTAAAGTGATTCCGCAATTATCAATAGCATAGTTAATATAATCTACAGACACAGTTTTTGTTACAGCCATTAGTCTTATATCTTTTGAAGTGCGCCCTGAAGCTACAGCCGAATTTTCAATTTCTTCACGAATACTCTTTATATTATCGGCTATTTCAGTAAAATGCGGGTCGCTAAACGAGTTTATTATCATACAAATCGACACCTTCCGTAACAACTTTATCATACAGTTTTATATAACCTGAAGCATTATCAGGATTATCTACTAAAGAATACTGACTGTTAGAATATACAATATGAACCTTTCTAAAGCCCATTAAGTTACCTCGGACAATATAAACACCTTGCTCGCCGTCAACTGTTCTGATAGCAGAATTAGATATTTTTAAACCTGTATATTCATCTGTTATAATTTCAATATCTTCTATTCTGAAATTTGATAAATCCTCATTCATTTCATCACATGAGAATATAACAAGAGTTTTATCACCTTTTTCTCCCATTTTATATAAAGAAACAGGTAACTTTTCTATACCGGCAGACGGAAAGTTTACATAAAGCTTCTTATCTGACTCAACAGCAATAGATTCGTCATCAGTTATGACGCATGCAATATACCATTTAAATGATGAAACTGTTCTTCCTACAATATCGTCCGGAACACTCTGCGGTTTTGATTTAATAGCCTTAGCAACATCTTCTGCAGTAATCGAGTCAATGTCTTGATATTTTAAAGCAGATTCATAGCCGTCCGCGCCGCTTATAAAGTATCCGGCGCTGTTGGTTTTTATTTCGCTGTAAGAAGCGTTGCGACTTTCCAAATCGGCTAATGTATTATATAATGAATTAATCTTTTCAGTAAAATCCATACTGCTTCCGGTAGCAATTTGTTTGCCGGTAATACTGTCCCTGACAGTTGAAGCATTACTTATTGCATCGGAGTAATCTCCGACATCAACAGCTTCTAAATAATCTGTAAGTTCATCGTTAATCTTTCTTGTTAAAGTATCTATATTAAGGGTTTGAAAGTTTGCTTGCCTTGAGAGGTCTTCATAATGAGCAATATCTTTTTTAACCTCTTGTATTTGTAAATAATTGGAGGCGTCATCCGGATTGTTAAACACAACCGATACAGTGTCCCCGCTGGCTACCCGTTCGCCGTTTGTAACAAATGATACCGTGGTACCCGTTTGAGAGCTGTGGATAAACTCTTCATCACGAATAACAAAGCAAGTAGTATCAATAGTTTTATAAACAGTTTCTTTTAATGCATATTCGGTTTTTATCTCGGCATTTGATTTGCTTATAATCTGATAAACGATATAAGAAGAAAAGAATGAAACAATAAGAACAATAATAATTATTTTTTTTATTTTATTATTCGTTTTACCGTTCATTGTATCACCCCTTTAAAAAATCGTTTATTATTTCACAGACTGATAGCAGTAATTTCTCTGTTTCAAGTTCATCATTATATACCCAGTTAATCTTACTGTTTCTTTTAAACCATGTAATTTGCCTTTTGGCATAGTGCCGCGTTTCTTTCTTCAAATTATCTACACATTCCTCAAGCGGCAACCTTCCGTCTATAAACGGTTTTAATTCTTTATAACCTATAGCATTAACTGCTGTATCGGACGGATTCGATTTATAAAACTCTATAGCCTCGTTCAACAAGCCGTTTTCCATCATAATATCTACACGCTTATTTATTCGGTTATATAAAATATTTCTGTCTTTATAAGCAATTCCTACAAATAACGGCTCATAATCCGACTCAATAATATGTGATAAACGGTTTTGTTCTGTAAGAGTTTTACCTGTTGAACGAAAGATTTCGAGAGCCCTCAGTACCCTCACCGTATTATTCTTGTGTATGTTTTTAGCAGCCTCAGGGTCGATTCGCACTAATTCACTATAGAGAGCGTCAATACCCTTAGTATTTAATTCATCTTTTAACTGTTCACGAACTTCATTCGAAGATGCATCCTGAAGAAATTCCGTATTGTTGATTAAAGAATCAATATAAAGACCTGTTCCGCCAACAATTACAGGCAGTTTATTGCGGGATATAATATCGTCAATAACAGCTTTTGCGTCTTCACAGTATGAAGAAACACTGTATTTATTTGTAACATCTAAAAAATCTATAAGGTGATGCGGTATTCCGTCCGTTTCTTCTAAAGTAGGCTTTGCAGTTGCAATGTTCATACCCTTATAAATTTGCATTGAGTCGGCAGATACAACTTCACCGTCAAATTTTTTACATATATTTATGCCTAATGAAGTCTTGCCTGACGCTGTTGCACCTACAACAACCACTATTTTTTTCTTCAAAAAATCACCTGATTAAACAATTCTTTTAAACTGCTTTTCTATCTCTTTTTGCGTTATCTCAACCATAACCGGCCTGCCGTGAGGACAATATCTTATATCTTCACGCCGTAATAATTCTTCTATAAACTTTTCAGCCTCATATCGAGATGTAAAATTACCTGCTTTAACCGCACCTCGGCAAGCCATTGAATGATAAAGCCAATCAAGTTTTTCAGTGATTACTGTTTTGATATTATTTTTTAAATATCCGGCTATTTCAATAACAGCGTCTTCAATATTCGACTCGGTTACCATTGGCGGACAGGCGTTAACTTTAACGCACCTGTCACCGAAATCTGTAAAATCATAGCCTGCACTCTCTAAAAACTCTAAATTATCAATAATAGCACTGTATTCATCGGCAGATAACTTAACCGTAATAGGAATAAGCATCATTTGAGATTCGCCTATTCCCTCGTTTTTAAGTTTTTCAAAAAGTATTCTTTCGTGAGCAGCGTGTTTATCTATTAAAATCAATTTACCGTCTGTTTCGGCAATCAAATAGGTGCTGAATGCCTCGCCTATATATTTAAAATCAACAGTTCTCGTAATTTCCTTTGAATCATTTTCTGAATTAACAGAATTCTCGGTTAAATCATTTACCCTTTCTTTGACCGCGCCGACTTCAACTGTATTGCTCTCTTCAACGGTTGTTGATTCGGCATTACAGGTTACGCTTTCAACAATGGGTGTATTGATTTGAATTTTGGTAATATGCGGCTTAGTATATGAATCCTTTAGAAAATCGAGTGTTTCAGGCTCATTTTCTTTAGGAGAATTCAATTCTAAATTATCATTTTTAATGTGAGAGCCATACTCTTTAATAATAAAAGAATCAGTCGGTTGAGCAGTAACGGGTTTGTCACGCTTTTCTTTATTTATAAAAATACGGTCGGTTGTTTCTTTGATTTTAAGCTGTTCGCCCTTATCTGCCGGTTGCATAAAAACCTTTGCTTCAGAAAAAGAAGCTTGTACCCTACCGATATCGCCTCGCAAAGCAGATAGCGCACCGTAGTAGATACAGTCAAAAACTTTCTTTTCCTCAAAAAATCTGACCTCTGTTTTTGCAGGATGAACATTAACATCAACTGCTTCAAAAGGAATATTTAAGAATAAAACGCAAGATGGGAATTTACCTACCATCATAGAATTTTTATAAGCCGCCTCTAATGCGCTTAAAAGAACAACACTTTTAACATACCTTTTATTTACAAAATATGTTTGCATTGACCTACTGCTTTTGCCTGCAGTGGGTTTGCAAATAAATCCGGAAACGGAAATACCGTTATTTTCGTTATTTATGGGAATTAAATTATCGGTAAACTCTTTACCGAATACAGAAAACACGGCAGATTTTAAGTCGCCGTTACCCGGAGTTGAAAACTGCAGTTTACCGTCTCTTATAAACCTAAAAGATTTATCGGGATTTGAAACAGCAATTCGTTCAATTAAATTTGCTATGTAATTACCCTCTTGAACATCTTTTTTCAAGAACTTCATACGGGCAGGAATGTTATAGAATAAATCCTTTACAATTACCGTAGTACCTACAGGGCACCCTGCGTCATCAAAAAGTTCTTCAGTACCGCCGCTGATTATATACTGTGTACCAATCTCGGAATTATCTGTTCTTGTAAGAACTTCTACATGAGAAACCGCGCATATTGACGGTAATGCTTCACCTCTGAAACCGAGAGTTGATATGCTGTCAAGGTCCTCGGCATTTTTAATTTTACTTGTAGCATGGCTTAAAAATGCTTTTTTAACATCTTCTTTTTCAATACCGCAGCCGTTATCGGTAACACGGATATATGTTTTACCACCGTTTTGAATTTCAAGAGTAATATTATGTGCATTGGCATCAATAGCGTTTTCTAAAAGCTCTTTTACAACTGAAGAAGGGCGTTCAACAACTTCGCCTGCTGCGATTAAATCTGCAATATTTTTAGGTAAAACATTTATTCTCGGCATTGCCCTTCTCCTTTCAGTTTATTTATAAATTCTCAGATTCTTTTTGAAGTTCAAATAAAACGCTCATTGCTTCAATAGGCGTTAAAGTATTAACATCTATCGTTTTTAACTTATCAATAATATCCTGTTTAGCACCGCCGGTGAAAGTAAGCTGTAGTTCTTCAGGCTCTTCGCCTTGTGTAACTTCGCTCACGGTTTTTGTAAGATTTACTTTTTCCTGCGCCTCTAATGTTGCTAAAATCTTTTTAGCATTATCTACAACTTGTTTCGGAATGCCTGCAAGCTTTGCAACTTCAACACCGTAGCTGCCGTCTGCAGGACCTTTTACTATTCGGCGTAAAAATGTAATGTCTTCGCCGCGCTTTTTAACAGAGGTATTATAGTTTTTAACGCCGTCTATTAAATATTCAAGCTCGGTTAATTCGTGATAGTGAGTTGCAAACAGAGTTTTTGCACCGATGCGCTTTTTATCGGCAGTATATTCAAGCACGGCTCTTGCAATACTCATACCGTCATAAGTAGAAGTGCCTCTGCCGATTTCATCAAATATAATAAGGCTTTTACTCGTTGCTTCGTTTAGAATTTCGGCAACTTCGGTCATTTCCAACATAAATGTAGATTGTCCTGCCGCTAAGTCATCTGAAGCACCGACACGGGTAAAAATTTTATCCACTATACCGATTTTGGCGCTTGAAGCAGGAACAAAGCTTCCTATTTGAGCCATAAGGGTTATAACTGCAACCTGACGCATATATGTAGATTTACCTGCCATATTAGGACCGGTAATTATATCTATTCTACTGTCACCGCAGTTTAAATAAGTATCGTTCGGAACAAACGGAGAGCCTTTGAGCATTAGTTCAACAACCGGATGTCTGCCGTCTTTAATAATAATTTCGTCCGAAGTATCAACAACCGGGCGTGTGTAATTATTGTTTACCGCAGTAAAAGCTAATGAGCATAAACTGTCGAGGGTTGCAACCGCCCTTGCGGTAATTCTTACGCGCTCAAGCTCATTTGCTATAAAGCTTCGGATTTTCGTCAGCAATTCATATTCTAAATGAACTATTCTTTCCCGGGCGCCCAGAACTTTAGCTTCAAGCTCTTTAAGCTCTTCGGTTATGTACCTTTCGCCGTTGGTCAAGGTTTGTTTTCTGATGTAATGTTCGGGAACTAAATCTTTAAACGAATTAGTGACCTCTATATAATATCCGAATACTCGGTTGTAGCCTATTTTAAGTTTTTTAATACCTGTTTTTTCTTGCTCTCTCTGTTCAATTTCGGCAAGATACTGTTTTCCGTTATCTAAAATGTCTTGTAATTCGTCACGCTCAGAGTTGTAGCCGCTTTTTATCATACCGCCCTCTCTGACAGAAAACGGCGGGTCTTCAACAATAGCACTTTTTATTAAATTATTTATATCCTCTAATGTATCAATGTCTTCATAAATTTTCAAGAGCATATTTGATTTAACATTAGAAATTGAATTTTTAATATTTACAATACTGTCTATAGTATCGCCTAAGGTTTTTAACTCTTTAGCATTGGCGGTACCGTAAACAATCCGAGTCATAATACGCTCAATATCGTATATATCGCTCATATAAGTCATAAGCGAATCAAGAAGAATTGTGTCGTTTGATAATTCTTCTACAGCATTTTGACGGGCAATAATAGATGAATATTTAACAAGAGGCTGTTCTACCCAGTTACGGATAAGCCTTTTGCCCATTGCTGTTTTAGTATGGTCTAATACCCACAGTAAGCTGCCTTTTTTCTCACGGCGCATCTGAGTTTCGGTAAGCTCTAAATTGCGCCTTGCGGTAAGGTTTAAATAAAGATAACTTTCCTCATTATAGAAATTAACATCCTGAATATTCTGCAATTCGTTCTTTTGAACTAATTTTAAATATTCTAAGGCTGAGCCGAAAGCATAAATCAAGCTGTTTGACTTATTAAACTTTTCCGAATACTCTTCCTTTTGGGGAATATGCTCTCTAATTACCTCTTTTAAAGCTTCAATGTTATAAGTTGATTCGCTTACTGTTTGGTACTCAACATTAAGTCTTTCCTCAATAAAACTCACAATAGGCTTTATTGAAGAAGCATATTTATTCAAGATAATTTCACTTGGTGTATAGCAGCCGAGTTGGTTAATAATTTTTGTAGCCGTATCGCCGTCTGCAAATGAATCCAAGTGTACTTCGCCGGTAGAAATATCAATAAATGCCAATGCGCTGTCATTATCACTTACAAAAACAGACGCTAAGTAGTTGTTTTTGCTTTCATCAAGCATTGTGCTTTCAATAACTGTTCCGGGAGTAACTATACGAACTACATCCCGCTTAACAATGCCTTTTGCAGTAGCCGGGTCTTCAACCTGCTCACAAATAGCAACCTTATATCCGCGACCTACCAGCTTTGCAATGTAACTGTCTGCACTGTGGAAAGGAACGCCGCACATCGGCGCACGCTCCTCCTGACCGCAATCTCTGCCGGTTAAAACAAGTTCAAGCTCTTTAGACGCGATTTTGGCATCGTCAAAGAACATCTCGTAAAAATCACCGAGACGGAAAAATAACAAAGTATCAGGATAATTCTGTTTTATTTGAAAATATTGTTCCATCATTGGAGAAAGCTTAGCCATATTTTACCTCAGCACAAAATTGATTTTACTTGATTAGTGGCAACCGCCGCAGGATGAGCAACTGCCGTCACAATGATGTTCCTCGGGAGGTGTGCAAGTAGCAGGGTCCTGACCGTCTATACAGCAGCCGAGAAGAGCCATTACCTCGTTCATCATATCGTCAATAGCAGCTTTAGCTGATTCAAACTTAACCATATTGCCGTTAAGCATTACTTCACGGTAAAGCTCCTCGAACTCTTTTGCGTAGCTTTCAATTTTAGCTTCATCAGCTTCTTCGCCCTTTTGAGCTTCATTTTGGTAGTTCAACTGAACAAGGTTAATTTTACCGATAAGGTCATTAAGTGCGTCATCCTTTTCGTTTGCCTCACGGGCTGCCGCATATTCAGCATAACGCGGGTCTGCCTGAATTGCAGCGCCAAGCTGCCTTGTTGCTTCAATAACTGTCATTTTTCGTACTCCTTAAAAAATATTATAAAATGGGATATACCCTATTTACTGAATTAAAATTACTTGCTTTTAGATATTTCATCTTGAACCTTCAAAAGCTCCGTAAACCACTTCTTTTTTTCTTTAAGAGAAATAGGGTCAGGCAGTGACGCTGCCGGCGTACCCACTCTTGCAGAATAAATAAATGTAAACATAGAGCCGTATTTAACCTCTTTCACAAGAGAGACCGTATCTAAAAACTCTTCATATGTTTCACCGGGAAAGCCTACGATAATATCGGTAGTAATATCAATACCGGGCATTTTTTCTTTTGCGTAGTTTACAAGGTCTAAATAATGCTCACGGGTGTAATGCCTGTTCATTTCTTTCAAAATTCTGTTATTTCCTGACTGAACAGGCAGGTGAAGATGATTACAGAAATGTTTGCACTCTGATAATGTATCTAACAGCTCAAAACTGCAGTCTCTCGGATGAGAAGTCATAAAATCAAACTGAAAGTCGCCTTGGAGCTTGTCTATCTCGCGAATAAGAGAAGAAAAGTTCATATTAAAATCGCAGTTTTTGCCGTATGAGTTAACATTTTGACCTAAAAGAGTAATTTTTTTGTAACCATCTTTTATAAGCTCTTTTGCTTCACTGATAATAATATCAGGCTGTCTGCTGCGTTCTCTGCCCCGAACATAAGGTACAATACAGTAAGAACAAAAATTGTTGCAACCGTACATTATAGGAAGCCACGCGTTTTCTCCGCTGTCTCTAAAGCAAGTCATCCCCTCGGCAATAACACCGTCGCTGTTTTCTACTGAGAAAACACGCTTTTTGTTACAAAGGACTCTGTAAACCAACTCAGGCAATGTGTGTAAAACATGTGTGCCGAATACCAGGTTAACATAAGGATAACTTTTCTTGATTTTTTCGGATATGTGCTCTTGCTGCATCATACATCCGCACAAAGCTATTATTAAATGAGGCTTTGCTTTTTTAAGAGGCTTAAGGGCGCCAACATTGCCGAAAACTCTGTCCTCGGCATGCTCGCGAATAGCACAGGTGTTGTAAAGAATAAAATCTGCGCTTTCTTCACTGTCGCAAAGCTCGTAACCCATTTGAATCAACATACCTTTTATGCGTTCACTGTCTGCCAAATTACCCTGACAGCCGTAGGTATGAACAAAAGCCTTCGGCGGTTGTAACGGAAATTTATTATCTAATATTTCTTTAACTTTGTTTATATAATCTTTTTGAATGAGCAACTCATTCTCAGGAACTGAAAAATTCTGCAAAAAATTCACCTATTAAAGAGTATTTTGTAACCAACCGAGAACATCGTTATAAACAACATCCTTGCAGTCTTCGTTTAATATTTCGTGACGGCAGGTCGGATAAATAATTACTGTCGGTTCATGGCCTGATTTAGTCAATGAATCGGAGCAGGCAATGACTCCTTTACTGTTGCCGCCAACAGGGTCTTTAGCACCCGATATAATCATAATCGGTAAATCGGTAGGAATTGTAGCCGGCCACATTTTATCGCTTGCAAGAATTGAAAGAGAAAGTAAATCTCTCATACCCGCAAGGGATAATTCCGCTCCGCAAAGAGGGTCGTTTTTATAATTCTCAATATTTTGCTTATTAACACTAAGCCAGTCAAGATTAGAGGTTCTGTCAGGAACAAAAAGCGAATACGCATTCAAAAGACCTGCAACTTTGTGATTAACGGTTCTCGGACCGAATTTATCAACTAACTTATCAACGGTGTTAATTACAAAATCAAGGCCTGACGGGACTTGAGCAGTACCGCATATAATAAGACCCGAAAGCTCTGTACCGAATGTGCTTGCATATACGCGAGCGCAAAGAGAACCCATACTGTGACCGAATAAATAGTACGGTAATTCGGGATATTTTCTGTGCATTATTGAATAAAGTATATGCATATCATCAACAAATCTGCGATATCCGTCTTTTTCTGCAGTAAAGCCTAATTCCTCAGGGCTGTTAACGGATTTTCCGTGACCTAAATGGTCGTTACCGCAAACAATAAAACCGTGGCTTGCCAAAAATCTTGCGAAATCGTCATACCTGCCGATATGCTCAGCAACACCGTGCGCAATTTGAAGAACGGCAACGGGAGTTATATCGTCATCCTGCCAGATTAATGTACGGATTTTGTTAACTCCGGTTGATGAATTAAAGTATGCTTCTTTTTTTATTATAGCCATAACTAAAGCCTCCTAAAGTGAAATCTGCCCATAGGGCATAATACACCCGCAATTATAAATAATTGTAACATAAACTATGTGTATTTTCAAGATAAAATACAAAGTAAATATACAAATATAAATTGCAATATAAAATGTCCACAAATATTAAGCGACATTTAATTTTTT
>JBJEPP010000080.1:0-2054 GCA_051881295.1 Acutalibacteraceae bacterium
AGAGCTGTATCTGTGCTATTTCTGCAATAATCCCGCTGTAATGGCGGAATGCGGATTTCTTTCAAATAATAACGAGGCCACTAAACTGAATACGGAAGAATATCAAAAACAAATGGCATTTTGTATTGCAATGGGCATACAAGAGTATGTAATAAACAAGGAATGATAAATAATGGCAAAAAGTAAAACAATGTATATATGCAGTCAATGCGGCTACGAGACTGCCAAATGGTACGGCAAATGCCCCGGTTGCGGTGAATGGGATTCTTTAAACGAGGAGCAAATTATAACAAGCACAACCAATTCCTCCAAAAACAGACTTTCTACAGGTTCAGGAAAAGCATTAACTCTATCTAAAATAGATTCATCTTCTGAAATGCGTTATAATACCGGTATGAAAGAACTAAACAGAGTTTTGGGCGGCGGACTTGTAAAAGGTTCGTTGGTACTTTTATGCGGTGATCCGGGCATTGGTAAATCTACTATTCTTTTACAGATATGCGAATTGTTAGCACACAAGCTCTCTATTTTATATGTTTCGGGCGAAGAATCTGCTTATCAAATAAAAATGCGTGCAAAACGCTTAGGTGTTACAAGCGAAGAGCTTGCAATTATGTGCGAAACAGACGCTGAAATTATTTGCGAATACATAAGATCAAATAAGCCTGATATAGTTATGATAGACTCTGTTCAAACGATGAGTATATCCGAAATTTCTTCTGCATGCGGAAGTGTTACTCAGGTAAGAGAATGTACAAATTTATTTATGAGAACTGCTAAAAATAATGATGTTTCAATTATTTTAGTGGGTCATGTTAATAAAGACGGTAACATTGCAGGACCAAAGGTTTTAGAGCATATTGTTGACACCGTTTTATATTTTGAAGGTGAAAGAAATTTATCATACAGAATTCTTCGCGCCGCTAAAAACAGATTTGGCTCTACTAACGAAATAGGAGTATTCGAAATGACAAATAAGGGACTGAAAGAAATAGAAAGTCCGTCACTTGCTATGATTTCAGGCAGACCGCTTAATGTTTCGGGTACTTGTGTAACATGCTTAATCGAAGGTTCAAGGCCGATTCTTGCTGAGGTTCAAGGACTGGCTACAGCATCGGGCTTTGGCAACCCTCGAAGAATGTCTGCCGGTTTTGATTACAACCGAATGGCTATGTTAATTGCCATTTTAGAAAAGCGTGCCGGTTACTTTTTAGGTAATATGGATTGCTATGTAAACATTGTAGGCGGACTCAGAGCGGACGAGCCTGCAAGCGACCTTGCAGTTGCGTTATCTATTGTATCAAGCCTTAAAGATGAAATTATCGACAGCGGTACTATTGTATTCGGTGAAATAGGTTTGGCAGGTGAAATTCGTACCGTAAATAACTGTGAGCAACGAATTCGTGAATGTGAACGGTTAGGCTTTAAAAAATGCATTATACCAAGACAGAATATCAAGAATTTATCTAAAGATAACTTTAAAGATATTGAAATAATCGGCGTAAGAAATGTTCGCGAAGCATACGAATGTGCAGTAAATTAACCGATATGAACTATAAACTGATAAATTGCCCTACATTGCCTAAAAATGCCGTAAAACACGCGTTAATAGGCGAGGAGTACCCGGATATAGCTAAAGAGCTTAACCGACTGAAAATCAACACAATACCTTTAAAAACGAATAAATCGTTAGAAAAAGAAATACAAGCTCACGCTGATATACTATCCTTTAGCTTCGGAGATATTCTGTTTATTTCGCGAGGAGCATTAGGGGAGAGTAATTTAAGTTTTATAAATACAGATATTGTATATGTAGATGATTTTAAATCGCCGTATCCTGACGATGTTAAGTTAAACGGTTGTATTTTAAACGATTATTTAATTTGCAACCCAAAAACTGTATTAAAGGAAATATCAGATATTGCAAAGCAGAAAAATCTAAAAATAATTGAAACAAAACAAGGATATTCCAAATGTTCGTTATGCGTTGTAAATGATAATGCCGTTATAACAGAAGTTGTCGGGCTCGCCTGTTTGTTAAAAATTTATAAATT
>JBJEPP010000081.1:0-7810 GCA_051881295.1 Acutalibacteraceae bacterium
ATAGTTGCCGTCACCGAAAGTTTTTTTATACCATAATGCTGTTTCTTTTGCATCCTCGTAGTTTCTTGCAAGAATTTTTTGCGCTACTTCACCGAAAAAACAACCTGAAAGTGCAATAAGCCCATCGCTGTATTCTGCTAAGATATCGCGATCTACACGGGGTTTTGTATAAAAACCGTCTAACCAGGCAGAAGATACAAGCTTTATAAGATTTTTATATCCTGTTTCGTTTTTACACAAAAGTATAAGATGGTAGCGTTCGCTGTCTATGCCGTGGACCTTGCTGAATCTTGAACGGGGCGCAACATACACCTCGCAACCTATAATTGGTTTTACTCCTTGGGCTTTACACTCTTTATAAAAAGCAACTGCACCGTAAAGCACGCCGTGGTCGGTTATGGCAAGACTTTCCTGACCTAAGGCTTTTGCACGGGATACTACCTCCCCAATGCGGCAAGCGCCATCGAGAAGACTGTATTCGGTATGAAGATGTAAATGTGTAAAGCCTGACATAACATTGCCTTTCTTTTTAATTTCTTATACTTAACTAATTATACACTTTATTTAACGGTTTTGTCAATGATGTATAAAATCAATAAAAGTAGTGACATTTATAATAATTTGTGATATACTGAAAATGACAAATTTTACAATAAATAGTAGTAGGAGTACATAATGAAAAAATATTCTAAAATTATTACTGTTATTTCTTCCCTTTTGGTAATTATGTGTGCGTTTTCAGGATGCGGATTGGTTGACGCTCTTAAAGGAGCGGCAGATACTACCGCTCCATCGCCAACAGAACCTGCAAACGATAGTGTTGTTTACGATAACAGCAATAACGGGCTTGACAGTGCTGTTATTACGCCGGCAGAAAACGGCGAAAGCACCTCTTCAGGTACCTCTGCACAAAACGGAAATACCACAACTACAGTTTCGGGCAAAAACAGTTCCCAAGGCAGTTCGCAAAGCAATACGAAAAAGCCGCAAACAAATTCCGCTACAAAAGCTTCTGCTACAGAGGCCCCAACGGAAATTACCGAAGAAGATTTAAAAAATATGTCTATTGAAGAAATTCAGGATTTACTTTTTAACACAACAGACCCTAACACAGCAGGTAAAATTCTTGAATTCTGCGGCTTTGAATACGATCCTGAGCAGTGCATTTACACTTCAACAATGTACCCGTTGCAGAGATACTTCGGCTTTAATGTTATCTATGATATGGTAGCACCGAGAGTCGGCATGATTTACTCAACAAAACGAGTGGAATTCAAATATCAAGATAAACAATGGATGATTCAGCTTTGGAAAGGTCAATACGGTATTACAGCCGGCGCGGAAATAGGACTTTACAACAAACCTCTAAACAGACCTCTGCAATATGACAGTGCAGGTGATGACGAGCTTTTCGTTGTAATGAGTTTTGATTTATACAACGGCAAGGAGTTATTATTTAAAAGAGCCCCTGAAAGACATTGGTGGCTGACCGGCTTTAAGCTTTTAGAGGTTGGCGTTGCCCCTGTATTAACTATGGATATAACTCTTACATTTGATACTTTGGAAATGGCAAATGCATTTTATAATTCTTTGAAAAAAGTTGCAGCATCATCTATGACGGACCCAATTACATATAAGAGAACCTCCCCTACTTCATTTAAGATTGTTTGGTAGAAAATATGAAAAATAAAATCACAAAATTTGCTCTTATAGCAGACCCCCACTATTATTCCGAGAAATTAGGTATAAGCGGCTCGGCCTATCAAAAAGAAGAAAATGTCAACCAAAAAATGCTCAAAGAATCAAGAGCTGTTATAACCACCGCATTAGAACAAATAAAAAATTCAGACGCTGAATTTTTACTTGTTGCCGGTGATCTTGCAAATGACGGCGAGCGTGTTTCTCACGAAGAAATGAGAGATTTACTTTTAGAATTTAAAAAAACAAAGCCGGTATATATTATTACCGCAACGCACGATTGGTGCTGCAGCGGTAATGCAAGAAAATATGACGGTGATAACGTCTCGTTTGATGTACCTGTTTTAGCGCCTGAAGAATTAGACGATTTTTATGCTGATTTAGGTTTCAGTGACGCTATTTCTAAATTCACCACACATCAAGGCAAAGTTTCGTACGCAGTAAGGCCTGTTGATAAGGTTACTGTTTTGTGCCTTGATGATGATCAGGACGGCAACGGTTCTTCAGGATATTCGCCTGAGCACCGGGATTGGATAAGTGAACAAATTAAAGAAGCGAAAGAGCGCGGAGATGTAGTGTTCGGTATGCAGCATCACCACTTAATGCTCACGGAGTTTATGAGAGTTATAAACGGAAAAGGTTCTGTAGAGCACCGCAAAAATATTGTTAAAAACTTTATGGACGCGGGACTTTCTGTAATGTTTACAGGTCACTCTCACATGCAAAGTATTCGCAAGGTTGAAGACGGCGACAAGCATTTTTACGAAATTAATGCCGGCTCCGTTGGGGGATACCCTGCTACAATTATGTATTGCGATGTCTATGAAGACGGAATTGATGTTAAATCAAAATTTATAGAAAAATTCACATATAACGGCAAAGAATACACAAACGATTATTTTAAGAAAAAAGCCGTATTTCTTATTGAAAACCTTGTTAATGCAGGCAAAAACAATGAGAGAGAAAAATTTGTAAATCTTTTATGCTCTATCGGTATGAAAGAAGATTTAGCAAATAAGCTTTGGATACCGGGCAAGTTAGTTTTAAAACGGTTAAGCAAATTAACTATTAGAAAAGCCGCACGCATTATGAACTTTATTTCTTTTGGCAAGGCTATCGATAAAAATGCTGCAAAAGAGGTTGGCGATGTAATGGTAACAGACTTTATTTACAACACATTTCTTTCAATACTTGACGGCTCAATAGAGTGTTACGAAGAAGGCTCTGCATACTACACCGTGTTTACTCAGGCGCTCGCCTTCCCCGTTCGTTTTCTTAAAAAACTACACATTAAAGGCGGAATAATCGACACACTCACCCACCTAAAAAATGCCGGACCTGAACTTGCAACAGGCGGTCCGCTTAACAACCACGATTGGTTCTGTGAGTTTTAAAACATATAAAAAAACTAAGCGAGAAGCTTTCAGGCAATTACCTGTGTTTCTCGCTTTTCTTGTTTTATGATTATATTTTAACTTTGTGTCAGTAAACATTTTTGATTATAATTCAGATAACCATACCGCCGTTAACGCCCAAAACTTGACCTGTAATATACTTTGCCTTTTCTGACGCCAAAAACGATACTGCATTTGCAACATCGTCAGAGGTTCCTAAGGTATTCAGCGGCGTTTCTTCTTTTAAAGCATTTTTATCTTTTTCGCTGAAATGCGCCATCATATCGGTTTCAATAACTCCCGGCGAAACAGCATTAACCCTTATGCCTGACAGACCTACCTCTTTTGCCAATGCCTTTGTAAGTCCTATAAGACCTGCTTTCGAGACTGAATAGTGGACCTCTAAAGAGCCGCCTACTTCACCCCACATAGAAGCAATATTTATGATAACACCGTTTTTTTCATTTATCATATTTTTTAATGCTCGCCTTGAGCAATAAAATGCGCTTGATAAATTAGTGTTAATCATCTTTGACCACATACCGTCTGTAATATCGGTAAAAAGCGCTTGCTCCGAGATACCTGCATTGTTAACCAAAACAGACACATTGCCCAGTGTGTTTTCAATATCCGAAAACATTTTATTTACTTCTTTTGAATCGGAGATATCTGCCTTAAACACTTCAATATGGGTTATTAACGAAAGCTCTTTTTTCAGGCTGTGCGCCTCTGTTTCAGAGGAATTATAGTTTACGGCAAGTGTATACCCATCTTTAGCTAAAGCACGGCAAACGGCGGCACCTATACCCTTTGCGCCGCCTGTGACCAAAGCAACTTTATTATTTTTCATATCAATCCTCGTGAGTGTGAACGGTAGTTTGTTCCGTTGTAATAACATCACTGCCGACTATATTATTTACATTATCTATAGTAAGCTCTTGCTCTTTATAATTTGACGGCGGAACAAAATAACCGGAAGATACATTTGAAGTGATTGTATCGTAATAAAGAACAGAGCCGTCCGAAGCTTCTGATTTAACCAAAACATTGCCGTTCATATAATCTAAAGTACCGTCTTCATATTCGATAATTGTATATTTAATACCGTCAATGGTTTTTTTGCGCCTTTTAACCTCTGTTTTATTATAATCTAAACCCTCGCCGTTGAAAAGTTCTTTCATTTCTTCGGTATCTCCGCCGTTTTCTTCAATAAAGGATTTAGAGATTTTAATATACGACTCTTCAGCAGGTGAAACAAGATAAACATTGTTATCATTTACAATAAGACCCAACTCGTTACCCTCAAAAGTAGTCATTGCAGAATACTTTGTTCCGTAGCGAGCCGTTTTATAAGGATAAATAGTTCCATCAGCAGTAACTACACGACCGATAACCAAATATTTATCGGATTTTAGAATATCTAAATCATTTTCTGTGTTTGTACTGTCGGAAGCAGGCTCTGTAATTCTATCGGGCGCAGGGTCTGTAGAGTTAATTAAAGAACTGCCCGCAGAGGAGTTTTTGTCAGATGAATTGTTGTTTTTATTGCCGTTATTGCTTTCGGCGGAATTGCTTTGCGATTTAAAGAAGCTGTCACTGTCTTTCATTTCGTTTGCAGAAATAGTTACAACCTCGGTAGATACAACTTTACCCGACTCGTTTGTAACCTCTACAATATCTACAACCTGTACGGTTTCGCCCTCTTCATTTACTATAACATCACCGGGCTTAACGACTGTATCATCATCTTTTTTTAAATTTATTGACGCTTCACAGCTGCAAAAAACAAATACAACTGCCAAAAGCATTATAAATAAAGTGATTATCGGACTTTTTTTCATAATACCCTCCAAGGTTTTGTGCTTGCCGAAAAGAGTTTAAACTGAGTGCCTGTTAATATATTTTCGGCACAATCTACTATTTTCAACTATAAGATTTTATCACATAAAAGCGTTAAAAACAATAAAATCTAAAATATATTAAAGTTTATTTACAATTTATTCTTTTTATCTTCTTTGACCATTTTCTTTATGTACGAAAAAGTGTAATCTTCACCTTTCTCCGAAAGCATTGTAAGCAGTTTTTCTAATAAATCCGAGGTTTTTGGATTTATTACTCTTCTGCCTTTTGCTCTTTGAAAATATTCTAAAGGCGAACTGTCGGTATAATTTCTGCCGTTATATATTTTGCCTGCCGCTACTCTGTCGCAAAACATTTCCGCAACATATTTTACAGGCATTTCTACAGGTTCAACAAGCTTTGTTTTCGGGTTATAATCTGTCCAGTATTCAAAGTGGTGTTTATTTCTGCCCTTGTGGTGCATCCACGCGGTAGAATATCCGCAAGACTCTCGCTCGCCCTCGTTGGGACTGCGTTTGCCTGTGTAGTATTTTGCACCCTGAGAAAACTCTGTATATGAGTATTTTGACAAATCGTGTAAAAGACCTTGCCGTAAAATTCCTGCTTTTTTACAGTGTTTTATAACCGTGTGCCTGTGTTTTGTTATGGTTTTAAAGTGACCTATGGCTTTATTCATTTATTTTATAAACCTCTATATTAAAGTGAACTGTAGTTGTAAGTTTGTTTAAGCTCAGCAGCTTTTCTGCATCCTCCCGACTTGTTTTATAATAGTAAGGAGTCATTTTAAAAAGATTTTCAATATCGTTACCGTTTTCAATATCTATTTTATATTTTAATTCTTTTTCATATTCCGGAGTAAAAAGCACTTCGTCCTTTTGCTCTGGTTTATTTTTATAAGGCTCGTTATACAAAGCGCATTTAAGCTCCCACAAATGCTCCTCTAAAGGGACGACCTTTATAAGCTTACCGTTGCTTTTTAAAACTCTTTTAAATTCTTGGTATGGGCAAGGAGCGAAAATATTTAAAATGAAGTCTGCACTGTTACTCTCAAAGGGCAATGAAAATGCACTTGCAACCGCAAACTGACATTCTTTCATTGATTTAGCGGCATATTTTAAAGCAGCTTTAGAAATATCTATACCGATAACCTCACAATTTGTTGCATCTGAAATACTTTTAGTGTAGTATCCCTCGCCGCAGCCTATATCCAATAAAATATCCTGCGTTTTTACAAGCTCGCGCAAAACGGAACAAATCTCATTTAAAAGAGGTTTGTAATAACCTTTTTCTAAAAAATCTCTTCTGGCTTTTACCATGATTTTATCGTCTCCGTGGCGTTTTTCCGAGGACTTTTGAGACATTAAAAGGTTAACATAGCCATCTTTTGATTTATCGAAACAATGGTTGTTTTTGCACTTGTATGTTCTATCGGTTAATTCTAATTTTTCCTTACAGACAGGGCAAATAAAATACATAATTATTCTTCTATAAGTAATTTTTTAAGTTCATTCATAAATGTATTTATGTCTTTAAACTGACGGTAAACAGACGCAAAGCGAACATAAGCGACTTCATCAATATCTTTAAGCTTATCCATTACAAGCTCGCCGATTTTAACAGTGGTAACTTCACGGTCTAACGAGTTTTGAATTTCTAACTCAATATCGTCTATAGCTTTTTCGATGGTTTCAACAGAAACCGGTCGTTTTTCACAAGCACGCATTATTCCGTTAAAAAGTTTATCTCTGTCAAAAACTTCTCTTGACTTATCTTTTTTAACAACTACTATAGGCACGCTTTCTATTATTTCATAAGTTGTAAAACGCTTGCCGCAATTTATGCACTCACGCCTGCGGCGTATTCTTTCACCCTCATCAGTCGGGCGTGAATCAATAACCTTACTTTCTTCATAAGAACAAAACGGACATTTCACAAAATTCACCTCAAATAATTTTATATAAAATAAATATACCACAATATATAGAAAACTTCAACGAATTTTGTAATATTTATTGTGTTTATTGTGTTTTTTGAATAAATGCAATATGTTAAAACAGTTATAACTCAAAAAGAGTGCAGACAGGATTTGTCTGCACTCAAAATGTTTTTATTTAAATTATTTTTGCGGACCTGCACTAACAAGTGATTTACCGTGCTCGTTGCTTTCGTATTTAGCAAAGTTTTTGATAAATCTGCTTGCAAGGTCATCTGCTTTAACTTCCCACTCAGAAGCGTCTGAATAAGTGTCGCGAGGGTCAAGAATTGCAGGGTCTACACCCGGTAATTCTGTAGGTACCTCAAAATTAAAGAAAGGAATTGTTTTTGTTGGAGCAGTTTTTATTGAGCCGTCAAGAATAGCGTCAATAATACCGCGGGTATCTTTAATTGAAATTCTCTTGCCTGTACCGTTCCAACCTGTGTTTACAAGGTATGCTTTAGCGCCGCTTTCTTTCATTCTCTTAACAAGCTCTTGTGCATATTTTGTTGGGTGAAGCTCAAGGAATGCCTGACCGAAGCATGCTGAGAATGTAGGAGTAGGCTCTGTAATACCGCGCTCTGTACCTGCAAGCTTTGCTGTGAAACCTGAAAGGAAGTAGTATTCCGTCTGTTCAGGAGTAAGGATAGATACAGGAGGAAGCACGCCGAAAGCATCTGCCGATAAGAAGATTACATTTTTAGCTGCAGGAGCTGCAGAAACAGGACGAACAATATTCTCAATATGGTCGATCGGGTAAGAAACACGGGTGTTTTCTGTAACTGAATCATCAGCAAAGTCGATTACGCCGTTTTCATCAAGAGTAACATTTTCAAGAAGAGCGTTTCTCTTAATAGCATTGTAAATATCAGGCTCTGATTCT
>JBJEPP010000082.1:0-1870 GCA_051881295.1 Acutalibacteraceae bacterium
AGAGGTTTTAACGCAGATAGGGCGAAAATATCGCTTTATAAACCATATTGTGTTCTACTGTTTTCGGCTATTCCGTACAGAATAAAGTCAAGTAATTTTTCAAGTTTTTTTTCATGATTAACAAAGTCGGAGTAAAAATCGCTTTTTGCGGCTTCACCCATAACAATATAACTGTTTAGCATATCTTGAAGCAGAGAGTAGTAATCGAGGGCGTCTTTTTCTGAAATGCCGTCTCTGAGTTTAATATTCTTAACCGCAGTCAAATAAATATCTCTGTTAAACTCATCAAACTTGCTTTTGATATTTTTTAATTTTTTTGAAAAATCTTCATTATCTGTTATTACAAATGCAAAAATAAGACGGCTGCAATTAGGGTGAACTTTAAAGAAAGAGTATCTTTCTTTCATATATAATTTAAAATCAGTTCCGTACTCCCGTTGGCTCATAAACGATATAAATTTGTTTACTGCATTTTCAACGCAAATAAGATACAATTCTTCTTTGTTTTTAAAATTATAATAAACAAGACCTTTTGATATGTTGTGCTTTTGGCAAATTTGGTTTATTGTTGCACCGTCAAACCCGTACAGAGCAAATTCCTCGGCACAGGCTTCCAATATTTTTTCTTTTGTAATTTCTGTTTTTAAGTTTTTTTTCATATCTTTAAATCTTCGCTGTTTAATTATTGACAACACTGTCAAAAATAGGTATAATCTACTTGTTGACCGTTATGTCAATAATAGTTTATTATGAAATTCTGACTGTGTCAAGTACCTGTTTGTAAATCGTGGTAAACGGAGGTAGAAAAATGAGAGTTAACTTAAAGGACAAGACAACAAAAGAGATCCTTGCGTTTTCGCTTATGCCGTTTGGTATGAGCATGCTTTACACCTTAATCGGAACTGCACTTAATATGTATTTTACCGATGTTTTGGGTCTCTCGCTTGCCATGACGAGTATCGTTCTTTCGGCAACAAAAATCTGGGATGCAATTAACGACCCGCTTATGGGTATGATTGTTGATAAAACTCATACAAGGTGGGGCAAATGCCGTCCGTACATATTCTGGATGAGCGGTCCCGTTGTAATGGTAACGGCACTTTTGTTTGCGCCTGTAAATTTCGGCCAAAAGGGTAATTTCATTTACGCAATTGTTGCATATCTTCTTTATTATACGGTTTATACTGCACTGGATATACCGTATCAAGGTCTTACTCCGCTTGTTTTCCCTGAGGATAAAAAGCGTGTTAAAGCTGTTTCGTTCAGTAACATTCTCGGTTCTCTCGGTACTGTTTTGCCGTCAATACTCTTCTTTACTGTTGCGGGCTTATGGGGCAGAGATAATCAAAAAATGGGTTACTTCGGCTCTGCGCTTATATTCGCACTCCTCGCCGGAATACCAATGTTCCTTTCGGGCTTCGGCATAAAAGAAAAAATAAATATTCCGCCGAGAAAGGATAAATACATTGACGGCTTAAAAATAGTTTTCAAAGACAAAAAGTTTGTTTGCCTTGTAATTGCCGCTTTCTTTTCAACTCTTGTAAATATGGGAGCAATGTTTTTGCCGTATTTTGCAAAATGGAACTGTGCAGGGGTAATTCCCATAGACAGTCTTTGCCAATGGATAGAAAATACATTCGGTCTGTCTATTCAGCTTACAAGCGAGGGACTTTTAACTCCGTTGCTTCAAATAGGAAGCGGTATTTCATATATGCTTTCGATGGCTCTTGTTCCTGTTTTGCTTAAAAAGATGGATAAGAAAACACTTTGGATAGGCGTATCGTTTGCAGGAATTATCGCTGATATACTTTGCTTTGTAATCGGTGTTTGGATTGTTCCTTATAATACGGTTGCAGGTGCAATTATTTAC
>JBJEPP010000083.1:0-1835 GCA_051881295.1 Acutalibacteraceae bacterium
TTCGTTAATATGTTGATATATTGACATTATTTGACATTTGAATTACTATCTGTTTTAATTTTATTTTCTTAGAAAAGTTGATTTTATCTCTGCAAGCACATTAAATTGTGCCGCAGGCACTGTGCTTGCACCGAAATTTTTCACTTTTAATTTTTCATTCTTCATTTAGTTTGCGGTAGCCGCTGTTAGCTGAAATCGCTTATATCAATAATACCTAATCAGTGAAACGACCTTGCCTAAAATGACAACCTCGTTTGTAATAATCGGCTCGAATTCGTCATTTTCAGGCTGGAGGCGGAAGTGACCGTCTTCTTTATAAAAGCGTTTAACCGTTGCTTCGTCATCTATCATAGCAACAACTATTTCGCCGTTTCGGGCATAAGGTGTTTTTTCGGCAATAACAATATCGCCGTTTAAAATACCTGCCCAAAGCATACTTTCGCCGCGAACTCTGAGGGCAAAAAGAGGTTTATCTCTTGAAACTCTGCCTGTGTAAGGTATATAGCCCTCGATTTGCTCAACGGCTAAAATCGGCATACCTGCGGTAACAGTACCTAAAAGCGGGACATGTGTAACATTTTCTGCCTGGCCTAAAATTCTTATTGACCTTTTAAGAAGCGGGTCGCGCATAATGTAGCCTGCACTCTCTAAGGCGTCTAAATTTGCCTGAACGGAAGATGTAGATTTTAAGCCTACCGCCGCGCCGATTTCTCTGACTGACGGTGGTACTCCGTCCTGACTGCGTTCTACAAGGAATTCATATATTCTTTTTTGGGTTTCGTTAATAGGTTCCATTTTAACACCACCGAACAAATATTCTTTTAATTAGGTATATAATAGCACATATTTTCTGAAAAAGCAAACATTTGTTTGCATTTTTTAAAAAATTTTTTATAAATATATTATTGGTGATGTTATGTTTAAGATTTTAAAATATAAAAATATAGCTTTTATTTCTGTTTTTTTGTGCCTTGCTCTGCTGTTACTTTCTGTTATTTTCAGCGTAACCCCCATAGTAACCGCCTCAAACACAGCCGGTGTAAAAGTACCTATAGTTATGTATCACCAAATAAGTGAAAACAGCAATATATGGGGCAAATATGTTATACCTACAAGCGTTTTGGAAGAGGATTTCAAATATCTGAAAGAGCAAAATATTACCCCTATATCCTTTAAAGATTTGGAATTATTTGTAAAGGGTAAAAAAACTTTGCCTAAAAATCCTATAATAATCACCTTTGATGACGGTGAGCGCAGTTTTTTAACAAAGGTCGTGCCGCTTTTAGAAAAATACGGATATACGGCCAATGTGAATATAGTAGGCTCTTTAGTAGATTTATACACAGAAAACGGCGATACGGATGACCGTTATGCATACTTAAATGATGAAGATATTAAGATTTTGAGCGAACACCCTTTGGTAGAACTGGGCTGCCATACCTACAATATGCACTCCTTAAGCGGCAGACGGGGTATGGGCAGTCTTTACGGCGAAAGCAATGATGATTACATAGAAGCACTGAACAATGATTTTGATAAATTCAATGAAAAAATTTATAATCTGACGGGAAATAATCTTAGAATTTTAGCATATCCGTACGGCATAAAAAACAGTACGGTTGAGAGCATAGCCAAAGAAAAGGGGTACTCTGTAACTTTGACCTGCGGTGAAAATGTGAATGTGTTAAATGTGGGTGACAGCCTTTATAATCTCGGCAGATTTAACAGACCGTACGGAGTAGGGGCAAATGAGTTTTTTGAGTTTTAGCCGACAGCAAGTACAGTCAACAGCCGACAGCTGACCGGGCCACAGCTTGCTATAGCTTATGAATACT
>JBJEPP010000084.1:0-1810 GCA_051881295.1 Acutalibacteraceae bacterium
TGAAGTGAACCCCAAAGTTTAGACAAAATTTAATATTAAATTGTTTGCGAATGAGTTCGGTATTGTACCGGGCTCATTCCTTTTAGTTTTAAAGAAATTCTTTCGTTGTTGTAGTAATGAATGTATTTCTTTAATTCATCAATGAAAGCGTTAACGTTTTCGAATTTTTCGCCGTAGAACATTTCAACCTTTAATCTGCCGAAAAAGTTTTCCATAGCACCATTATCCATACAGTTGCCCTTGCGGGACATACTTTGTGTAATATTGTGCTCACTGAGCAACCTTTGGTACTCGGCATGTTGGTACTGCCAGCCTTGGTCTGAATGAAATATCGGTTTTGCATCAGCAGGGAGTTTCTCGAATAACCCGTTTAACATTTCTCTGATTTGCTCTAAATTAGGACTCGTTGAAATGGAATAAGATACAACCTCGTTGTTAAATAAATCTAATACAGGCGAAAGATATACTTTGCTATCACAGACATTAAATTGTGTAACATCGGTTGTTAATTTCTCAAAAGGTTTTTCTGCATAAAAATCTCTTTTTAACAGATTGTCTGCAACCTTTCCAATCGTTCCTTTGTAGGAATGGTATTTATTATTTTTGTGTTGCTTGCCTTTTAAGCCAAGGCTGTTCATCAGCTTCAAGACAGTTTTATGGTTAATTACATAACCTTTGTTACGCATAGCAATTAAAATTCTGCGGTATCCGTATCTGCCCTTATTGGCATTAAATATATTAACTATCTCTTGCTTTTCATATGCATACTTATCCGTATCGTTATGTTTAAGATAGTAATAAAAGGTGCTGCGAGCAAATCCGGATAATTGTAATAATTCTTTAAGCGGATACTTTTGCCTTAGTTCAGAGATTATTTTTGCTTTTTCTTGTTCTCTCGCTCTTCCGCAAGAACTAAGGCACTCAGTTTTTTTAAGTATTCTAACTCCATTCGTAAGCGTTGGTTCTCGGCAATTAAATCTTCTTCGACCTTTTTATCTGATTTCGGTGGTCTGCCTTTTCTTGTTCCGCCGGCAGAACAAGCTCTGCCTCGTCTTTCTTTCATCAGACCTTCAGCTCCTTCTTCTAGGTATATGCGTTCCCACCGATGTAACATTGAAGCCGCAGCTGTTTCAGATTGTCTTACCAAATTGTATTTTCGCGCTGTTTCTCGATATCCAAGATGGTGTTCTCGCATATCCATTATAACACCTATTTTGAATTCTACGCTATAAACCTTGTTTTTTCTTCCTGTTTTACCCATAAAAAATATGCACCTCCAAAAGAGTCTAAGTTTTGGGGTGCATATCACAAAATCCTTCCACCCAAAACGGAAATTTTTTCAAAATTTTTCAAAAAAAGGGAGCCGCCCGTTTGAAAGCGACTCCCTTCGACAACAGAAAAGACGCGGACAGCCAAAGGCCGTCCGCGCCGTATAAGTTATTTCAGGTTTTATTCGCCCATGCAGCGATACAGGAAAGTCACGGTCTGCCCGCGGGTGCAATCCAGATCGGGGCTGAAAGTGGTAGCGGAGGTACCGTTGGTAATTCCGTTGTCCCCCGCCCACAGCACGGCGTCATAGTACTAGTCACCGGACTTCACATCGGAGAAGGGATTCGACATACCGGCAGCGGGCATACCCTGAGAGCGCCACAGGAAGGTGACGATCTGAGCACGGGTGCAGATCATATCCGGGCTGAAGGTCGTGGCCGAAGTACCGTTGGTAATTCCGTTGTCCACCGCCCACAATACCGCGTCGTAGTAATAGTCGCCGGATTTCACATCGGTAAAGGACATCGAAGTACCCTTGGGA
>JBJEPP010000085.1:0-25232 GCA_051881295.1 Acutalibacteraceae bacterium
AAAAAATTAAATGTCGCTTAATATTTGTGGACATTTTATATTGCAATTTATATTTATTTTTTAAAAGTGACGAAACACTTGACATTTGTGTTTCGTTTTTGTATAATAATGTTCATTGATTTAGTATAATAATAACCCGAGAGGATGTAATTATCAATGGCAAACGAAATAACAAAAGCAGGTTATGAAAAGCTTAAAGCAATGCTTCACGAGCTTAAAACAGAGGGTCGTGCCGATGTTGCCGAAAAACTTAAAATTGCCCGTTCATTTGGTGACCTTTCAGAAAACAGCGAATATGATGAAGCTAAGTCAGAGCAAGCAAGACTTGAAGCAAGTATCAGAGATATTGAGTATAAGCTTGCTAATGCGGTAATTATCAGCGATGCTGAAAGCAACAATACCGATGTTGTTCATATCGGTTCGGTTGTTACTATTAAAGAAACAGCCCGTGGTTCTGCTGAAAGGACTTATACAGTTACAAGTTCTGCAGAGGCAAACTCAAGAGAAGGTAAAATATCAGATGAATCACCTGTTGGTAAAGCGCTTATCGGTCACAAAGTAGGCGATAAGGTAGAGGTTGAAGCTCCAAAAGGCCTCATAACCTTTAAAGTCGTTAAAATTGATGTTGAACACTAATAGATAATAGTATCAGGAGCCGATTTGTTTAATATGCAAATTGGCTCTTTTATGTTTTGGACGGTAATTGTGAAAAGATAAAGTAGATATGAAAAAGATATGTGCTTTATTGCTGTGTTTTATTTTAATATTAGCACTTGTATCATGTAATTGCGAAAGCGAGTTTGTATTTGCTGAGAATAAAACAATAGCAATAAAATCTAATAATGCTTACGAAATGGCTGTAAAGCAGTATTCTGACGAGGGTTTTGAAATTGTAACATATACAAATGCATCAGATATTGTTTTAGCTCTTGAGAACGGCACCCATACTTACGGTATTCTTAGTGAAAGAGAAGTTCAAAATTACTTGAATAATCAAAGGAATATCAAAATTGTTGAGCAGTGTGATTATAAAATAGAATACGGTATTTATTTCAGTACAGAAAACAAAAGCCTGAGTGAGAGCTTCAATTTAGCGTTAACCGAGTTAGAAAAAGACGGTACCTTGTCTAAAATAAAAAATGCGTATCTTTCAGGTGAAGATTATTATGGCGAAACAGATGAAGAGTTTTCCGAGTTTCTCACAATGGCTTGCGACCCAAGCTTCAGTGAACGCATAGAATTAGATGAAAACGGTAATCTGTTCGGCTTAGATGTAGAAATTGCAAAAGCCGTAACTTCATACCTTGGGTACGGATTAGAATTTGATATAGTAGATTTTGATGAAATGTTTTTGGAACTTACAGACAATAACGCTGATTTTGTCCTTTCTGCAGCAGAAATAACCGAAGAACGGGCGAACGATTATATTTGTTCCGATCCGTATTTTACAACTTACTTTTACTTGGTTGAGGGTAATTTTTTTTGATAAATAAAAATTAAGTAGGTTTTTTTAACCTATCTGATTTCTTTTGAAACACAAAAGAGTTGTATTCTTTGTGCCTGTCAGTTGATTTTTTACTCATCTAACTGCTTACTGCAAAAATAAAAGGCTTCGGGCATTAACCCGAAGCCTTAATTTTTAAGCTATTTTCTAAAAATCAAACTTATGCAAGCTCTGCAAAGTATTTGATTGTTCTAACCATCTGGCTTGTGTAGCTGTTTTCGTTGTCATACCATGAAACAACCTGTACTTCGTAAAGGTCATCTGCAACTTTTGATACCATTGTTTGTGTAGCGTCAAAGAGTGAGCCGTATTTCATACCGATAACATCTGAAGAAACAATAGGATCTGCATTGTAGCCGAATGATTCTGAAGAAGCAGCTTTCATAGCAGCATTGATGCCGTCAACTGTAATGTCAGTGCCTTTAACAACGGCTGTAAGAATTGTTGTTGAGCCTGTTGGAACAGGAACTCTCTGTGCAGAACCGATAAGCTTGCCGTTGAGTTCAGGAATAACAAGACCGATAGCTTTAGCAGCGCCTGTTGAGTTAGGAACGATATTAGCAGCACCTGCACGAGCTCTTCTCATATCGCCTTTTCTGTGCGGACCGTCAAGAATCATCTGATCGCCTGTGTATGCGTGAATTGTGCTCATGATACCGCTTTGGATTGCAGCATAGTCGTTAAGAGCTTTTGCCATAGGAGCAAGGCAGTTTGTTGTGCAAGATGCAGCAGAGATGATTGTGTCATCAGCTGTAAGAGTGTTTTCGTTAACTGAGAAAACGATTGTTTTAAGGTCATTGCCTGCCGGAGCAGAAATAACAACCTTCTTAGCACCTGCGTCAATGTGAGCCTGGCTCTTTTCTTTTGAGCAGTAGAAACCTGTGCATTCAAGAACTACATCTACACCGATTTCACCCCAAGGGAGCTCAGCAGCGTTAGCTTTTGCATAGATTTTAAGAGTTTTACCGTCAACTGTGATTGTACCTGCTTCGTCATCAGCAGAAACTGTGTGAAGATTTTCACCGATTCTGCCGCAGTAGCCACCTTGTGCTGTATCGTATTTAAGAAGATTAGCAAGCATAGATGGTTTTGTAAGGTCGTTGATAGCTACTACATCGTAACCGTCAGCACCAAACATCTGACGGAATGCGAGACGACCGATACGGCCGAATCCGTTAATTGCAACTTTAACTGACATTTGAGTTACCTCCAAATATATATTTTTAGTTTTTATTTGACCTATAATATTTTATCATAAATTTGAATAAATGCAATGTTTTTTTCATATTTTTATACGCTATTTAAAAGTTTTGGCACATTGCTAAAAAAATAACATACTTTAGGCAAAAAAATTGAATTATTTTTCAATAATATTACTTGTTTACCACATTTATCGGGCTTCCGCTTAAAAAAGCCTTAACATTTTCTTCTAATATACCCAAAAGTCTTAACCTTGTTTCATAGGCTGCCCATGCAATGTGGGGTGTGATAAAACAATTATCGGCACTTAAAAGCGGGTTGTCTTGTTTCGGCGGCTCCTGAGACAGTACATCTGCACAGTAGCAATAAAGCTTACCGTTGTTTAAAGCCTCTGCAATATCTTTTTCGTTGGCAACACCGCCGCGCGCCGTGTTTATAACGGTAGCATTTTTCTTTAATTTTTCTATAAATTCGCTGTTAATCATATTGGCAGTAGACTCTGTGAGAGGGCAGTGTACCGTAATATAATCGGAATTTTTCAAAACTGTGTCCAAATCCGTAAATGTAACATTCTCAACACCGTCTTTTTTACCTGACGGAGTGTAGCTTAACACTTTCATTCCAAAGGCATTGGCTATTTCAGAAACTTTTTTGCCGATTTTTCCGAAGCCGATAATACCCAGCGTCTTGCCGTCTAATTCATATAACGGTCTGTCCCAATAGCAAAAATCCTTGCATTTGCTCCACTCACCGTTTTTTACTGAGCTTGTATATTCGCTGACTCTGTTTACACTTTCAAGAATAAATGCAAAAACCATTTGTGCAACTGCATTTGTAGAGTATGACGGAATGTTAGAGAGTGGTATGCTTCTCTCTTTCAAAGCAACACCGTCTATAGTATTAAACCCGGTTGCAAGAGTAGAAACAAATTTAAGCTTAGGTAATCGCTCTATCATTTCTCTTGTTAAAGAAACCTTGTTTATAATAAGAATATCGGCGTCTTTGCTTCTCTCATAAATAAGTTCGGGCGGGGTTCTGGGGTAAACGGTAAGGTTTACAAGGTTTTCAATACATTCCCAAGAAAGGTCGCCGGGGTTTTCGGTATAACCGTCTAAAATAACTGCATTCAGCTTTTTACTCATTTTTATCACCGTTAAAATTTTTTATTTATTATACAATATTGTCGGTATACTTTCAACATTTTATTTTTTGCTTGACCTATTGGTATATTTTGTTATAATATATTTGTATATGTTTAATAAAGGGGTGTTAGTTTGCCTGATTCGAAATTAGATAGAGCAAACAGAAATCGCCGTGCACTAAGAATTTTAAGCTTTTTGTCTTTTACATTAGCAATATGTTTAATTATTTTGACAATCATTATGTCTAATCCGTCTGTTCAGGAAAGATGGGAGTATTTATGGGATTCAATAACCTCGTTTTTCTTGAGCATAGAAAAGTTTATCGGCCGTTACGAAAAATGGCTTGCGGTAATCATAATTCTGATTTTGTTTTGTTCCAAAGCATTTTTGCCTATAGTACCGTTTTCTGTAATATTTATCGGCAGCGGTCTTGTTTTTTCGGCACCGGTTGCAATTATATTAAACCTGGCGGGCTTTGCACTGTTGGTTTTAATTAATTTTAAAATGGGCAGGCGTTTCGGAGGCGGTCGTGCTGCTAAAGTGCTGGGGCGTTTTGACTGGCTGATGAGCTTTATGGATTTTTACGGCAAAGGTAATCCGTGGATGTTGTTTATTCTGCGATTTATTCCGTTTGTTCCGCACGGTTCCGTAAGCAAACTTTACGGAGCAAGTGATATGAATACGGTAAAATTTGTAATTATTTCCGTTGTAGGCTTTTTACCGCGGCTTATTTCGTGGAGTTTAGTCGGCTGTAACTTTACAAACCCGTTAACTTCACAGTTTTTCATCCCGTTTATTGTACTCGCATTTATTTCGGGTATTTCATCAATAATAATAGACACATATTTAAAAATAAAGGATAGTTGAAAAATGAAAACACAGGATATTAACTCAAAACAGTTTTTTGAAAGACTTGTTGCCGTATACGGCGATGAAGCGGATTTTCAGCAAAAAAGATACTACGATTTAGCGACTCAGTATGAAGCTGATTTCGGTAAAGGCGAAAATCTCAGATTTTTCTCTGCTCCGGGCAGAACAGAGGTGGGCGGTAATCATACCGACCATAATAACGGCAAGGTTTTAGCCGCCGCAATTAACCTTGACGCTGTAGCCGTTGCAGAAAAACGGGATGACAGTATTATAAATGTTAATTCCGAGGGATATTCCCCGTTAACCGTAGACAGTGCCGACATAGAAATTAAAGACGATGAGGCAGGCAAATCAAACGCTCTTATTCGCGGTGTTTGTGCAAGATTTAAAGAACTCGGATACAACTGCGGCGGTTTTAATGCAAAAGTAACATCCCGTGTTCTTTCAGGCTCAGGGCTTTCGTCTTCTGCGGCTTACGAGGTTTTAATAGGTACTATTCTTAATTATTTATATAATGACGGCAAAATAAGCGCGGTAGAAATAGCGCAGATTTCACAGTATGCAGAAAATGTTTATTTCAAAAAGCCTTGCGGACTTATGGATCAAACTGCTTGCTCGGTAGGCGGTTTTGTAAAAATTGATTTTGAAGATACAAATAAACCTGTTATAGATAAAGTCGATTTTGATATTGCAAAACACGGTTACAACCTTTGCATTGTAGATACCGGCGGAAATCACGCGGATTTAACAGGCGACTATGCCGCTATTCGCCTTGAAATGAACTCTGTTGCAGAGTATTTCGGTAAAAAAGTTCTCAGAGAAGTTGAAGAGGGCGAGGTATTTAAAAACATTGGCTCAATTCGTGAGAAAACAGGCGACAGAGCTATCGAAAGAGCCATTCATTTTTACAATGAAAACAAACGGGTAGAGCGCCTGTCCGATGCGTTATCAAAAGGTGACTTTGAAGAGTTTAAGAATATTATTATTGAAAGCGGTAAATCGTCTTATATGTATAACCAAAACTGCTTTACATTAAGCGAACCCGGCAGTCAGCCGGTTGCTCTCGCTCTTTGCGTTATGGAAGAACTCCTTAAAGGCAAAGGTGCTTACAGGGTACACGGCGGCGGTTTTGCGGGTACGGTACAAGCATTTGTTCCTATTGATGAAACAGAAAATTTTGTTTCGGTTATGGAAGGTATTTTCGGAAAAAACCGTTGCTACATACTCAAAGTAAGAAGTCACGGCGGCTGTGAGGTATGATAAAAAAAGAAACTGATATCAGTGTTTTAAGTGGCGCTTCTGCGCCGCTTTTACCGTTAGTTTACGGCGAATTCAGCGAAAACGGTTCTGCCGTAAACGGATTGTATATTCAAAGCAACCACGGTAAAACAACATCAGTGTTTTCTTTAAAAAACAGTTGCGCGACTTTTTGCTTTACGGAAAATTGCAATACGGAAGAGCTGTTGTCATTTTTCACACTTTCAGGAGTTACAACGGTAACTTATGAATATACAAAAGACATTGATTTTAGGCTTAAAACAAAAGAGGTTTATCCTCTTTTAAAATGTACGCAAAAACAAATAACAGACGGCAATGTGCAGTTTCTCAACAGCGGCGCAACATTAAAGGATTATAAGGATATATATAGTTTACTGTCTCCGGACGGCAATAATTTTAAAGATTGGTATCCGAACTTTTCAAAAAAGATAAATTCCTCTGTTTCAAAATGCAGTTATATTTCTTCGGGTAATCAAATAGTCAGTTGTGCGGTTGCTTCCGGTGTATACGGCGGCAATGCTGTAATATCCGGTGTTGCGACTGCCGAAAACTACAGAAATAAAGGCTGTGCCGCAAAATGTGTTCAAGCTTTATTGAATAATGAGAATACATACCTTTGGTGTAAAAGCGAATTAACGGCCTTTTACACAAAAATAGGTTTCGAGAAAATATCAAATATTATAGTCGGAGAATTATATTAATGGATTCATTTTTTAGCTTCAGCGATGAATTAAACAGCCTTTCCGAAAAGGTTTTAAGTAATTGCGAAAAGGCTTTTTCTACGGTAGATAAGATTACGGAATATAATCAACAGCGAGTATTAAAAGCCTTTATAGACAACCGTGTTTGCGAAGCCCATTTTGCAGGCTCCACCGGTTACGGTTACGGTGATATAGGCAGAGATGTTCTTGATAAGGTAACTGCCGATATTTTCGGTGCGGAGGATGCGCTTATAAGGCACAGCTTTGCAAGCGGTACTCATACCTTAAGCGTTATGCTTTTTGGAATTTTGCGGCCGGGTGACTCTGTTTTATGCGTAACAGGCACACCGTACGACACTATTCATTCGGTTATCGGTCTCAGCGGTGAGGGTATGGGCTCTTTAAAGGATTTCGGTATCGGGTTTGATATAACGGAACTAAACGAAGACGGCTCCGTTAATTTAGAAGAGGTAAAAAACAGATTACACGAAAAAGAGTATAAAGCAGTTTATATTCAACGCTCTCGCGGATATACCTTAAGGCCATCCTTAACTTCACCTAAAATCAAAGAAATTACAGATTTAGTAAAGTCAGAGAGCAACGCAATTACTATGATGGATAATTGCTACGGTGAATTTACGGAGTTTGAAACTCCCACCGATGCGGGCGTAGATATTTTTGCAGGCTCACTTATTAAAAATCCCGGCGGCGGTATTGCCAAATGCGGGGGTTATATAGCGGGTAAAAAAGATTTGGTGGAGCTTTGTTCTTACCGCCTTACAACTCCGGGCATAGGTAAAGAAGTGGGTGCAACTCTCGGCAATTCAAGAGATATTTTTATGGGGCTTTTCAATGCCCCTCATGTAACGGGCGAAGCCATAAAAACAGCCGTTTTTACTGCGGGTATGTTTAAAGAATTAGGCTATGAGGTCACACCTGAGGTTAACGAACCCCGCGCCGATATTATTCAATGCGTAAAGCTTCAGAACAGAGAAAATCTTATAGCCTTTTGTCAAGGTATTCAGTCAGGCTCTCCTATAGACAGTTTTGTATGCCCTGAGCCTTGGCCTATGCCTGGTTACGACAGCGATGTAATTATGGCGGCAGGTGCTTTTACAAACGGCTCTTCAATAGAGCTTTCTGCCGATGCACCTCTACGCGAGCCTTATGCCGTATGGCTTCAAGGGGGACTTAACTTCCACAGTGCAAAGGTGGGCGTGCTTTTAGGTGTTCAAAAAGTGTTAGACCTTAAAAAGTAAATATTTTCGCTGATTTCTTTGAAAACGGGACCTCCGTCATTACCGCCGGAGATACCGTTTTCTTTAATTATACAAATTGCATATTTAGGGTTGTCATAAGGAAAAAAACCTGCAAACCAACAGTATTTTATTTCATTACCGTTTTTATCGTACTGTCCGCTTTGAGCAGTGGCGGTTTTGCACGCAATGTCAAAATATTCTGATTTGGCGAGCTTGCCTGTACCGCTTACCGCAGTTTCTTTTAAAGCATTATTTACTGTTTTACAGGTCGTTTTTTTTATAACATTCACACCGCTGTCTATGTCAGAAGAAATCATTTCACCCTCATCGGTTTTTAAACCCGAAAAAAGCGTTGGTTCTCTGTATGTTCCGCCGTTAGCCAGAGTGCAAAAAAGGTTAGCTATTTGAACGGGCGTTGCAGTGAGCTTGCCTTGACCGAAGCCCAGGTTGCCTACAGATGCATCACTGTTTAATTCTTTTAAAGCAGGCAGAGTGCCGCTGTCTGTAAAATAACCGTTTCCAAAATCCGTTGCTTTAGAAAAACCTAATTGGGTTGCGGTTTTCAAAAGTTTTTCGCCGCCGATTTTAGTGCTCAATTCAATAAAATATGTGTTACAGGACTGTGATAAAGCTTCTTTTAAATCACATTCTCCGTGGCCGTCTCTTTTGTTGCAATAAAATATATTACCGCTTTTTTCTATGCTTCCGTCACAAACAAAACTGCTTAGTTTTACATTGTTTTCTAATGCAGCTACTGTTGTAACCGGCTTAAAGACTGACCCAACAGGGAATGCAGAAAATGCCCTGTTCATAAAAGGGGAGTTATCATCATTCAGAGATAATTCAAGATTATTTCTGTCATAAGCGGGTGCAGAGACAGAGGCAATTATTTCAGCGGTGTTTATATCCATAACAACACAGGCGCCTTTGTCTATATTGTTATTTTTCATAGCATTTTCAACTATTATCTGAATATCTCTGTCAATAGTTAAAACTATTCCCGCATTAGTTGTATAATTACTGTTTCTTATTTCAACATCTTCGCTTACCAACATTCTGTTAAATGCGTCTGCAGAGTATACGGCGCACAGATTTCCGCCGCTCATATTTATTTCTTTCTGAAAGTATTTCTCAACACCGCAAACTCCGTTGCCTACGCTGTCAACATAGCCTAAAATATGAAGAGCCACATCATCGGAATATCTGTTAAAGGTATTTACAATTCTGACGCTGTCGCTTTCTTCTATGTTTGTATTGTTTAAAAGCTCTATAGCGGTGAAATAACCTTTTAAAACAGTATTTTCTGCAAATTCTTCACCCATAAGATTTTTAACCGTTAAGGCGTTTTCAGCGGTAGGTTTTATAAGTGCAACGGCGGTTGTTGTTCTGTTTACCAGTTTTTCTCCGTTACGGTCATATATGTTACCCAAGTTTTCGGCTAATTCCTTAACACGGGCAGAGGAACTGTCAGACGCTAATTCTTCATTTTTTGTAATAGAATAGATCCTTAAAGAAAGTGATAAAAAACATATTATAATAACAACACAGCAAGATATAATTCGTCTTTTCATAATTTTCTCCGAAATAAAAGCTTCAATTATCATTGTTGACATTGTGCAGAAATTTATTATAATTATTATATATTTTACTATGGAGAATTATATGGATAACAGATTTTCCCGTACAGAAAGAATTTTAGGTAAAGAAAAATTAAATAAACTGCAAAACAGTTCGGTTATTATTTTCGGAATCGGCGGTGTAGGCGGTGCCGCCCTTGAAGGGCTTGTCCGCGGCGGTGTAGGGAGTATTGCTGTTGTAGATAAAGATGTTGTAGATGTTACAAACATTAACCGTCAAATAATAGCCACAGATGATACCGTGGGCAAGAAAAAGGTTGATGTAGCAGAAGTCAGGGCAAAAAGCATTAACCCAAATTTAAACTTTAAAAAATACGATTTATTTTATTTGCCTGAAAATGCCGATGCTATCGACTTAACAGATTACGACTTTATTATAGACGCTATAGATAATGTTACGGCAAAGCTTGAACTGTGTGAGCGTGCTTACAAATCGCGGGTACCAATTATTTCATCAATGGGCACAGGCAACAAGCTTCACCCCGAACTTTTTGAAATAGCAGATATAAACAAAACAAGCGTTTGCCCTTTAGCCCGTGTTATGAGGCGCGAGCTTAAAAACAGAGGTGTAAAAAAGCTTACAGTCGTTTACTCTAAAGAAGAACCGATAAAGACCGATTCTTCAATTCCCGGCTCGGTGTCTTTCACACCGCCGGTTGCAGGGTATTTAATGAGTTCTTATGTTATAAATAAACTGACAGAGGTGTGATTTATGAATTTTATAGAATTAGATAAACCGGGCATTGTAGACTGTTTCGGTTTTGTAAAATCAGTAGACAAAAAAAGTGCAAAAAACGGTACTTTTTATTTGGATATGAAGTTAAGCGACAAAGACGGAGAAATATCCGCAAAGTTTTGGGATTTTAAAGAGGAAGAAAACTTTTTGCCAAAAGCCAATACCGTTATTAAAGTCCGCGGCAAGCTTCAGCAGTACAACGGCATAGACCAATTGGTTGTTCAGCGTATGAAAGAGGTTGAAGAGGGCGAGGTAGATTTAAAAGATTTTATCGAAAGCGCCGAATATACAGGCGAAGCAATGTTTAATGCAATTTTAGATGTTGTAAACGGCTTTTCCGATGAAGAGCTTAAAAATGTTGTTCTTTCAATGCTTGGGGAAAATAAATCAAAAATGCTTGATTTTCCTGCGGCAGAAAAACTTCATCACGCAATAACAGGCGGTCTTTTGTACCACACATTGTCTATTGTCCGCTTAGCCGAATGTGTTTCAGATATTTATCCTTGCGTAGATAAGGATTTGCTTTTGGCGGGTGCTGTTTTGCACGATATTGCAAAACTCAGGGAATACGAGGTTAATTCGGCAGGTATCGTTACAGGCCACACTGTAGAGGGTATGCTTTTAGGTCATCTTGTAATGGGTGCAGAGGATGTAGGCAAAAAGTGTGACGAACTTGGTATTAACCCTGAGAAAAAATATCTTTTACAGCACATGCTCATTTCACACCACGGCAAATTAGAGTACGGTGCCGCTGTAATGCCTGCGTTTATAGAGGCAGAAATTCTTTCTCAGCTTGATATGTTAGATGCTAATATGTACGAAATGGCAGAAGCGGTAGGCGGTGTTAAAAGCGGTGAATTTACGGGCAGACTTTGGATGCTTGATAACCGTAAACTCTATAACCACGGCCGTAAAGAAGTTAAACCTCAGGCAAATGTAATTGAATGATACAGGAGATTTCTATGGAATACACAGAAGTTAAAATATATGTTCCTACCGCTCAAACGGAAGCTGCGTCAAATATAGCGATTATGGTTGTTCCTTACGGCATTTATGTTGAGGATTACAGCGACCTTGAAGAAATGGCTTGGGAGATTGCACATATTGATTTAATAGATGAAGAGCTTTTAAACAAAAACAGAGAAGAGTCTGTTATTCACATTCTTTTTACCGAAGAATACAACCCTAATGAAGCTGTTTCTTTCTTAAAAGAGCGTTTTGATGCAGAAAAAATAACATATCGCATAGAAACAGGCGACTGCCGTGACGAAGATTGGGCGGATAAATGGAAAGCCTACTTTAAACCTCAGCCTGTAGGTGAACGGCTTTTTATAAGACCTGTTTGGATAGATGACTACGATGCAGGCGACAGAGCGGTTTTAAATATTGAACCGGGTGCGGCTTTCGGTACAGGCACTCACGATACAACCCGCCTTTGCCTTGAAACATTAGACCGATATGTAAAACTCGGTGACGAGGTTTTAGACATCGGTTGCGGCAGCGGGATTCTTGCTATATCTTCAATGCTTTTAGGTGCTTCAAAGGGCTTCGGTGTAGATATTGACGAATTAGCGGTAAAAACTGCAAAAGCAAACGGAGAAATGAACGGTTTTTATGAGCCTGAGCTTCAATTTGTTTGCGGAGATTTAGCCGATAAGGTTACAAAAAAATACGATATTGTTGTAGCAAATATTGTTGCAGATGTTATAATTCTTTTCAGCACACAGGTAAAAGCCTTTATGAAAGACGGAGCCAAATTCATAGCTTCGGGCATAATAGATACCCGTGCAGACGAGGTAGTTTTCGCTTTGGAAAACGCAGGACTCAGCGTAGTTGAACGCAAAGAAAACGGCGGTTGGGTTTGCCTTGTTTGTGAATAATAATTAAATGTAAAAGCATTTTTACACGGATTTTTCATATTGTAAAACGAGTTTGATAGATTTTTGCCCTTTAAAGGTGTAATCTAATCTCAGCAGAAAGGGGATGTCACTTTGGACATTGGCGGTAAATTAAAAGAGGCACGGCAAAATGCCGATTTCACCCAAGAGGAAATTGCAGAAAAGTTGGGTGTTTCAAGGCAGACTGTTTCTAATTGGGAAAATAACAAAACTTATCCCGATATTGTCAGTGTTATAAAGTTAAGCGACATCTATTCTGTTACCTTAGATAGTCTTTTAAAGGGAGGAAAAGATATGTCAAATTATGTTAAGTTCTTAGATAACAGCACAAATATTGTAAAAAATCAGAATAAAAAGATAAAAACAATTTCAATTTTATCATTTGTTATTGTCTGGATTGTTTCGATTTTGTTCTTTTGGTTTGTAATGCCGAAAGGTGATGAAATGGCATACAGCATACTGGTGTTCTATTTTGCATTACCGCTGTCAAATTTGGTCGTTTCTTCAATTATCGGCTTAGACAGAAGCTGGGGTAAATACCGTTTTCTGTCATCAATAGTTTTCGGCTTAATTCAAATGCTTACGGGTACTTTAACCTTCGACCTTGCAAACACAATCAGCTCAGGTAACATAAATCCGCCTGAAATCTCTCTTTTCTTAATCGGTTTTGTTATATCGGCAATGGGCTTAGGCGTGGGCTATCTTACATTAAAAAGAAAACAAAAAAACGAAGAATGATAATCTTGCAGAGAAGTCTTATGGGGCTTCTCTGTTCTTATTACAAAACTTTCTTCATAAATTTCTTTAAGGAGGAGTGATCTTATGAAGAAAGTTTTATGTTTTTTGTTAAGTATTATCTTAATATTTTCATTGTCAACAGTATCATTTTCTGCCGATGTGGTTAAAGAAAATGAAGATGTGGTAATCGAAAGCTCGGTTGTATCAAAAGCAGCTGCGCCAAAAGAAAATTTACCTGTGGAGGTTAAAGCTAAGTCGGCAATTTTAATGGATGTTTCTACAGGCGAGGTTCTTTTGGAATACAATGCAGATGAAAAGCTTTTTCCTGCGTCTGTTACTAAAATTATGACAATGCTGCTTGTGTGCGAGGCAATAAACTCTAAAAAGATTGCTTTAACGGATGTTGTTGCCTGTTCTGAAAATGCCGCGTCTAAAGGAGGCTCACAAATCTGGTTAGAGGTGGGCGAAACTATGACCGTAGATGAACTTTTAAGGGCAACCGCCATAGGAAGCGCTAACGATGCCGCTACGCTTTTAGGCGAATATGTAGCCGGGAGCGAAACCGCTTTTATAGATTTGATGAACGAAAAAGCAAAAGAGCTTCACATGAAAAATACAACCTTTTGCAATGCAACGGGGTTAGACGATTCTACAGATGAAAACCTTACTACCGCAAGAGATATAGGCATAATGTCTATAGAACTTTTAAAATATGATTTTATAACCGATTATACTACCGTTTGGATGGATTCTTTAAGAAACGGTAAAACGGAGCTCGTAAACACTAACAGATTAGTCCGTTTCTATAACGGAACTACAGGGCTTAAAACAGGTACCACAAGTAAAGCGGGTTGTTGTGTCTCAGCAAGTGCAAAAAGAGATAATATGCATCTTGTAGCCGTTGTAATGGGCAGCGCCAACAGTACCGACAGATTTGAAACTGCAAAAAATATGCTTAATTACGGCTTTTCCAATTACACAACCTATGTACCTGAGGTAGATATTAAAGAAAATGTAAAAGTTATAGGAGGCAAAGAGGATTTCGTAGATTTAACCGTGCCCCATATAAAGCCTATGCTTTTAAAAAAGGGTCAGGAAGAGAGTATAGAGGTTAAAACGGATATATGTGAAGAAATAGAAGCACCTGTTTCTCAAAATCAGAAATTAGGCAAGGTTAAAATAATTTTACAGGGTGAAACCTTGCAGGAATTAGATGTTGTATCTGCTTGTGAAGTACAAAAACAAACCGTTTTCGGCTGTTTTTTCAACTTAATAAAATTTATTAGCGGTAATTCTTCCGAAAACTCTTGAAAAGCCTTTAATTTGCTTGACTTTTAAAGCTCTATTTGGTAAAATTATTTGGAATATATTATTGATAGGGTGAGCAATCACTCCGTAAGGGGAAGTGTAAAAATGTTTTATACATCAACAAGAGATAATTCGGTAAAAGTCACCGCGTCCAAAGCTATTGCAGACGGTATTTCAAAAGAGGGCGGTCTTTACATACCTACCGAGATTCCGCAAATGAGTGCAGAGGATATTAAGGCTCTTTGCTCTCTTAATTATAAAGAAAGAGCTAAGAAAGTTTTAAGTTTATATCTTACGGATTTTACAAAAGAAGAATTGGATTATTGCGTAGAGGGTGCTTATGCTGACGGCAAGTTTTCTTCAAAAGATGTTGCCCCGTTAGTAAAGCTTCACGACGGCGTATCCGTTCTTGAACTTTTCCGCGGACCTACATGTGCTTTTAAAGATATGGCTTTGCAAATGCTTCCGTATCTTCTTACTGTTTCCGCTAAGAAAAATCTTAAAAATAAAGAAATAGTTATCCTTGTTGCTACTTCGGGTGACACAGGCAAAGCGGCTCTTGAAGGCTTTAAAGATGTGGAGGGTACAAAAATTCTTGTATTTTACCCTAATGACGGCGTCAGCCCCATGCAACAGCTTCAAATGACTACTCAAGAAGGCAATAATGTGGGCGTTTGCGCCATTAACGGCAATTTTGACGATGCTCAAACAGGCGTTAAGTCAATTTTTACCAATAAAGAGATACTTAAAAGATTTGAAGAAAACAATCTTGTTTTCTCATCTGCAAACTCGATTAACTGGGGCAGATTAGCACCGCAGATCGTTTACTATTTCTCAGCATATTGTGATATGGTAAACAGCGGCTCTTTAAAGTTTGGCGACAAAATGAATGTTGTAGTGCCTACAGGTAACTTCGGCAACATTCTCGCCGCATATTTTGCAAAAGAAATGGGCTTACCTCTCGGCAAACTCATTTGTGCGTCAAATGCAAACAATGTGTTAACCGATTTTATAAAAACAGGCACATACGAAAGGAACAGAAGCTTCTATGCAACAATTTCCCCGTCTATGGATATTCTTATTTCAAGCAACTTAGAAAGACTCCTTTACATTTTATGCGGCAGAAGTGACGAAACAATAAATAATTGGTTCGGTCAGTTAAAAGAAAACGGTAAATATACAGTCAGCGATGATGTAAAAGCAAAAGTCCAGGAGCTTTTCTGGGCAGGTTGCTGTGACGATGCCGAAACAAAAAAGACTATCGGCAGCACATATAAGAAATATAATTATCTTGCAGATACTCACACAGCGGTTGCCATAAATGTTTGCGATGCTTACATTAACGAAACAGGCGACAAAACTCCTGTTGCGGTAGCTTCTACCGCTTCGCCGTACAAATTCTCGAAAGCGGTTTTGTCGGCTGTCGAGAGTGAAGCGAAAGATTATCCCGATGAATTCAGTACGGTTTCCGCATTAGAAGAGCTTACCTCCGTTAAAGCGCCTGCACAGTTAAGCGCTCTTAAAGGTAAAAAAGTTCGTTTTACAAAGGTTGCCGAGAAAGACGATATGGCTAAGGTTGTATTTGATATGCTCGGCATTTGAGAGGACGGTTAAATGTCTTTATTTGCAATAGGCGATACTCATTTGTCCTTTTCTTGCGACAAACCTATGGATATTTTCAAGGGTTGGACTGATTATACCGGTCGCTTAGAAAATAATTGGCAAAGGGTAGTTACTCCCGATGACAGTGTGATTATACCGGGCGATATATCTTGGGCAATGGATTTTAAAAGCGCTTTAAAAGATTTTGAATTTTTAAATTCTTTAAACGGCACAAAATATATTCTGAAAGGTAATCACGATTATTGGTGGAACACTCTTACAAAAATGAATAAATTTTTAGAAGAAAACGGTTTTAATTCTGTAAAGATTATTCACAATAACGCTTTCTCTGTTGAGGGGTTTTCTGTCGGTGGGTCTCGCGGTTGGTTTTTTGACGATACTGCCGAGGCAGATAAAAAAGTAATTTTAAGAGAAGCCGGCAGACTTCGCACATCTCTTAAATCGGCATCCGAATTAAACGGGGAGTTAATCGCATTTCTTCACTATCCGCCAATAAGCGAGTCACAGCGTTGTGACGAAATTTTAGATGTTTTAAAAGAATTTAATGTTAAGCGTTGTTATTTCGGCCATCTTCACGGATTTGTTCCGCCTCAGAACGCAAAAATTCATAGTGACGGTATTGAGTTTAGTTTAGTTTCAGCCGATTATTTAGGCTTTGTACCGAAGCTTATTACCCATAATACAGATTGAAAATTGCCGAAAAAGGCGAAATTTAACGCTTTTTTTAAGTAAAACCTTAAAAATCTTTTTAAAATAGTGGAAATTTGCAAATTATTGTGATATAATCTTGCAGTTAAAAATATTGTTAAAAATGTTCGCAGTATGAAAGGATGTTATCTAAAATGAGTTTAAAGTCTTGCGAAAAAGTTGAAACAAACATATATGCTCTTGAGCTTTCTATGGAAGGCGATGCTTTCAAAGATGCAGTTACAAAAGCATATATGGCTAACAGAGAAAAATACAATGTTCCCGGTTTCCGTAAAGGCAAAGCTCCAAAGCATGTTATTGAAACATACTATGGCAAAGAAGTATTCTTGTACGATGCCATAGATGCAGAGTACGGCGCTCTTTATGAAGAGGCAGTTAAAGAAGCAGGAATTACACCTGTTTCGGCTCCCTTTGATGATGAGCTTACAGAAATCGGCGTTGACGGTTTCACAGTAAAGCTTAAAGTTACAGTTAAGCCTGAAATCGAGCTTAAAGCATACAAGGGCATTAAGGCCGAAAAAGAGAAAGTTACAGTAAAAAAAGCAGAAATCAAAGAAGAAGTTGAAAAAGCTTTAGAAAAAGATTCAAAGCTTGTTACTGTTGAAAGAGCGGCTAAAAAAGGCGATACGGCCAATATCGATTTTGAAGGCTTCCTTGACGGCGTTGCTTTTGAGGGCGGCAAAGGCGAAGGCTATGACCTTGAGCTTGGCTCCGGCAGTTTTATTCCCGGTTTTGAAGAGCAGATTATCGGTCACAAAACAGGCGAAGAATTTGATATTGATGTTACATTCCCTGAAGATTACGGCGCAGAAGACCTTGCAGGCAAAGCGGTAGTATTCAAAATCAAGGTTAACAAGCTTATGAAAAAAGAACTCCCTAAATATGATGACGAGTTCGTTAAAGATGTAAGCGAGTTTGATACAATTGCCGATTACGAAAAGAGTCTTGAAGAAGAAATCAAAGCCCGTAAAGAGGCAGAGGCTACAAGAAGCTTTGAAAATGCGGTAATGGAAACTCTCATTTCTAATGTTGAGGGCGAAATTCCTGAAATTATGTATGAAAAAGAAGTAGATAACCAGATTCAGGAGTTTGATTACAGACTTAAATCACAAGGTATGGGTATTGAAATGTACCTCCAATATCTCGGTATGGATATGGCGGCTCTTCGCGAAAGCTATAAAGAGGGTGCTGTAGGTCAGGTTAAACTTCGCCTTGCTCTTGAGAAAATCGTAGCTCTCGAAAATATCGAAGTTAGTGAAGAAGATTTAGATGCAGAGCTTAAATCTTATGCAGAAGCATACAATATGGATTTAGACCAAATTAAAGCTATTGTTCCTGCAGAAGATGTTAAAATGGACCTTGCTTGCAGAAAGGCTATGGATCTTGTTAAAGAGAATGCAGTAGTTGCTAAAAAATCAACAACTAAAAAGAAAGCAGAAGATACTGAAGAAGCACCTGCTGAGGAAGAAAAGAAGCCTGCTAAAAAAGCACCTGCAAAGAAAGCTCCTGCGAAGAAAGCTTCTGCAAAGAAAGCTCCTGCAAAGGAGAATGCAGAGACAGCAGACGCAGAATAACATATTGCTGACTATTGAATTAACTGACGAGAGCCAAACATTTTTTGTGTGTAACTCTCGTCAAATGTTATATAATTGATTAAAAATTTAAATTAAACCAATACTTAAGGGGACTAAAAGTCCATTAAGTTATCATTATTTCAGGAGGTTATTATGGCACTTGTACCTTATGTTGTTGAGCAAACCAACCACGGCGAACGCTCTTACGATATTTTTTCAAGATTACTTAACGATAGAATTATTGTCCTTTCAGACGAAGTAAACGATGCTACGGCTTCTCTTGTTGTGGCTCAGCTTCTTTATTTAGAGGGTCAGGACCCTGATAAAGACATCAGCTTTTACATTAACAGTCCCGGCGGCAGTGTTACAGCAGGTCTTGCTATATACGATACAATGAAATATATTAAATGTGATGTTTCAACTATTTGTATGGGTATGGCGGCTTCTATGGGCGCATTTCTTTTCTCATCAGGCGCAAAGGGTAAAAGATACATTCTGCCGAATGCCGAGGTAATGATTCATCAGCCTCTCGGCGGCGCTCAGGGTCAGGCTACAGAGATTCTTATTGCCGCAGACCATATTAAAAGAACTAAAGAGCGCTTAAATAAAATTCTTGCAGAAAACACAGGCAAGAGCGTTGAAGAAATCTTCGAAGATACAGAGCGTGATAATTGGCTTACTGCAGAAGAGGCTGTTGAATACGGCCTTGCAGATAAGATTATAGATAAACGATAACGGAGGAACTACCTTTGGCACATGACGATAGAGAAAACGGCAAAGTCCGTTGTTCCTTTTGCGGTAAAAATCAAGACCAGGTAGGTCAGATGATTTCAGGACCGGGTGTATATATCTGTGATAATTGCGTTGATTTATGTATGGATATTATCGAGGGCATTCCTGCAAATCAAAAAAGCGGTAAAAAGGTTGTAGCTCAGAAAACTGCAAAGAAATTACCGAAACCGCAAGAGATAAAGGCTAAGCTTGACGAATATGTTGTAGGTCAGGACACGGCAAAAACAGTTCTCAGCGTTTCTGTTTATAACCATTATAAAAGAATATATGTTGACTCACCCGATGATGTTGAAATAAGCAAAAGCAATGTGCTTTTGTTAGGTCCTACAGGTGTAGGCAAAACACTTTTAGCGTCAACTCTTGCAAAGATTTTAGATGTTCCTTTTGCTATTGCAGACGCAACAACTTTAACAGAAGCAGGCTATGTAGGTGAAGATGTTGAGAATATTCTTTTAAGGCTTATTCAGGCGGCAGATTTCGATATTGAAAGAGCCGAAAGGGGCATTATTTATATAGACGAAATCGACAAAATTGCCAGAAAATCAGAAAACACATCAATCACCCGTGATGTAAGCGGCGAGGGTGTTCAACAGGCGCTTCTTAAAATAATAGAGGGTACTGTTGCCAATGTTCCGCCTCAGGGTGGAAGAAAGCATCCTCAACAAGAGTTTATTCAAATAGATACTTCTAAAATTCTTTTTATTTGCGGCGGTGCATTTGCAGGCCTTGAAAAGATTATAGAAGACAGATTAGGTAAAACCGTTTTAGGCTTCGGTGCAGAAATTCACTCTAAAACAGAGCTTAAGAATATGGATTATTTCTCAAAGGCAATTCCGCAGGATTTTGTTAAATTCGGTTTAATACCTGAGCTTATCGGCCGTATTCCCGTTATAACATCTTTAGAAAATCTTGATGCAGACGCACTTGTAAATATAATAACAAAGCCTAAAAATGCATTGCTCAAGCAATATCAAAGTTTATTTAAAATGGATAATGTTGAGCTTGAATTTTCAAAAGACGCAGTCCGCAGAGTTGCAGAACGCACTATAGAGAACGAAACAGGCGCCAGAGGACTTCGTTCCGTTATGGAAAAGGTTCTTATGCCGATTATGTATACTGTTCCGAGCGACCCCACAATTAAGGTCGTTAAAATTAACGCAGATGTTATAGACGGCAAGGGCGAGCCAAAGCTTGTAAAAGCTCCTAAAGGCACAGAAGAAAGCGCATAACAAATAAAATTTACACAACCGACAATATAAATTGTCGGTTGTAATTACTATTTAAAAGGTGATTATTTAATGTACGAAAATACAGCATTGCCGGTATTGGCATTACGCAATTTGGTTGTTTTTCCGAAACAAACGGTTTGCTTTGATGTTGGAAGATATAAATCCGTAAAGGCTATAAAATCTGCCGTAGACCATACCGACAGACGCATTTTTCTTATAACTCAAAAGGACGCTATGGTTGAAGAGCCAAAGTTCTCCGATTTATACGATACCGGCGTAGTTGCCGAAATTAAGCAAATTTCAGGCGATGGCAAAAGCTTTGAAATTGTAGTTGAGGGTCTTTACAGAGCAAGAATAAAAGAAGAGCTTAAAAACAGAACATATCTTTACGCCGTTGCGGAATATGTGCCCCTGATTGCTCCTGACAGTACGGATATTAACACTACAGCCACATTCCGTATCTTAAAGGATTATGTCGAAGCCTATGCCGATGTAGTTCCTAATATAGCGCCTGAGCTTATTATGTCTGTTTTGGAAGAAAAGGATATTTCGGTTGCAACAGATATTATCGGCGGTCATTTTCATTTGCCTGTAGAAGATAAACAAGAGCTTCTTTCAGAGCCGGATTCATTGCTCCGCGCTTTAAACCTTTGTAAAATTCTTTCAAAAGAAACTGAAATACTCAAAATTGCCCTTGAAATAGGGGATAAAGTTCAAGAAAGAATAGATAAAAATCAAAGAGATTATTTTCTTCGGGAGCAAATAAAGGTTGCATATCAGGAACTCGGCGAAGACGACTCGCCTCAAATGGAAGCAGAAAGCTTCAAAACAAAGGTTAACGCTCTTCCCATAGACGAAAAATCAAGAAAAAAACTTCTTGAAGAATGCGACAGATTAGCAAAAACTACAGGCGGCTCACCTGAATATAATGTTTCAAGAACATATCTTGAAAGAGTTGTTAATCTTCCTTTCGGGGTAGTTACAGAAGATAATTTAGATGTTTCCCGCGCAAGAAAAATCTTAGAAAAAGACCATTACGGTTTAGAAGATGTTAAAGAGCGAATTATTGAGCTTATTGCAGTTAAAAGGTTTGCTCCCGATATAAATTCGCAAATTCTTTGTCTTGTAGGCCCTCCGGGTGTAGGTAAAACATCTGTTGCCCGTTCATTAGCCGAGGCTTTAGGCAGAAAATATGTGCGTATTTCTCTGGGCGGTGTTCACGATGAGGCAGAAATCAGAGGACACCGTAAAACCTACATAGGCTCAATGCCCGGCAGAATTATAACCGCTATTGAACAGGCAGAAACAAGCAACCCGCTTATTCTTCTTGACGAAATAGATAAACTCGGTTCCGATTATAAAGGCGATCCGTCCTCAGCGCTTCTTGAGGTTTTAGACGGTGAGCAAAACAGTACCTTTACCGACCATTACATAGATGTTCCGTTTGATTTAAGTAAGGTTTTGTTTATTACAACCGCTAATGATGCTTCACAAATTTCGGGTCCTCTTCGTGACAGAATGGAGGTTATTGAGCTTTATAGCTATACTGCCGAGGATAAATTCTTAATAGCCAAAAAGCACCTTATACCAAAACAAATTAAGAATTTCGGCTTTAAGGCTTCTCAAATACGCTTTACCGACAGCGCAATCCGTGAGATTATCGAATCATACACCAAAGAAGCCGGTGTTCGTTCTCTTGATAGAATTATTACTAAAATTATAAGAAAAGATGCCGTTAAATTCTCTGAGGGAGATATATCTAAAATCACAGTTTCTATCGGTAACTTAGAAGAGTTTTTAGGCACACCGAAATACAAAGCGTCAAAATTTGATTTTGACGAAATGATTGGTGCGGCAAACGGTCTTGCGTGGACTTCCGTTGGCGGCGAAATGATGCAAATAGAAGTAGCCGTTACAAACGGCAGCGGCAAGCTTCAGTTAACAGGCTCTCTCGGTGATGTTATGAAAGAGTCCGCACAGGCGGCCGTTACATATATCAGAAGCAAATGCGATATTTTAGGTGTAGAAGAAGACTTTTACAAAACAAAAGATATTCACATTCATGTTCCCGAGGGCGCAGTGCCCAAAGACGGTCCCTCTGCAGGTGTTACAATGACTACGGCTCTTGTTTCTGCTCTTACTAACACACCGGTTAAAAGCGATGTTGCAATGACGGGTGAAATTACCTTGCGCGGCAAAGTTCTGCCAATCGGCGGACTTCGTGAAAAATCGACTGCCGCGTTTAAAAACGGAATGAATACTGTTTTAATTCCTAATGAAAATGCGGCGGATTTAGATAATGTTAACGAAAGTATAAAATCAAAAATAGATTTTATTCCGGTTACAACCCTTGATGAAGTTCTGACTGTCGCATTAAAATCAAACAGTAAAAAAGCTGCTAAAAAAGCCCCTGATAAAAAGAAAAATGCAATAAACAGCAAAACCTTTGATAAAAGCTCTACCGTTTATTGCAGTGAGGTTTAATTATGAATTATAACAAAGTTAAGTTTGAAGCGGCATTCGGCACATTAAAGCAAATACCTGAGTCGGATTTGCCTGAAATCGTCTTTGCAGGTCGCTCCAATGTCGGCAAATCATCAATGCTTAACAGACTTTTTAACCGCAAAAACTTAGCCCGTGTTTCTTCAATGCCGGGTAAAACTATTACAATTAACTTTTTCAGAGTTGATGATGTTCGTATTGTAGATTTACCGGGCTACGGCTACGCAAAGGTTGCCAAGGGCGAAAAACGCCGTTGGGCAGAAATGATGGAGGGCTATTTTGCAGATGAACGAAACATTAAATTAGTAGTTCAGCTTGTAGATATGCGCCATAAGCCGTCAGAGGACGATTATATTATGATGCGATTTTTGCGTGATACAGGCTTGCCGTTTGTTGTTGCCGCAACCAAGTCCGATAAATTAAATAAAACACAGTATAACCAACGCAAAGCGGCTCTTAAAGAAGAATTAGCGGAATTTGGAGATAATTTAATAATTATTCCTTTCTCCTCCGAAAAAGGCGAGGGAACAGAGGAATTAAAAGCCGTAATAGAAAATTCAATATAAAAATACATTAAAAACATACCCTACACTTGAAATGTGTAGGGCATTTTTTATTCATCAATTTCAAATCCGTGTCTTTCTGCAAAATCTTCTATTGTTCTGTAAGAAGATACTTTACAATTAGCCTTTTTTAATTCGTTGATTATTTGGTTTGTAACATAGCCGTCATTTTCCAAAAGTTCACAATAGCTGTAACCTTCATAATCTCCGTCAAACACATATAGAAGCTCTCTGTATTCTAAATCGCTTTCGTAGACAAGCCTATTATTTTCATCGGTATACTCTTTTCCTCTTATTAAAATAAACTCAATATTACTGTTTTTTGAATCTACTGCAGCATTATCAACATAAAGGACATCATTTTCTATAAAAATTCCATGGTTCTTGTATGTGTCTACTTCTTTATAAGAACAAAGAACAAGCAAAATTATACTGATAATTATTACCGCTTTATCACGCTTTTCTTTAAAAAGCAATCTGTGAACTTTGTTTTTTAGTACAGGGATTTTATGAGCAACTGTTACAAGTATGAGCATTGTTGCAACAATAAGACCTAAAGTAAACCACAATGATTTTGTTGTGCCTAAAAACAGTGCGTCAGAATAGAAAGTTGAAACGGTTATGTTTGTTAATAAATAACTTATTGCAACTGCAATAATAAAACTGATAACCATTAAAGCAAAGTAAAGTATTGCTGTATAAAGTTGCTTTTTAGATGATGATATTAATTTTTTCGATATTTCTTCATTGGTATTTTGAAAATTATTGTCGTATAAATACTTTTCGTACCTTTTTTCAAAAACTATAAGATTATTCTTTTTTTCTGCTTTATTAAATTCTTTAACCAGCAGCTTGTAGTTGCCTGTAGTTAAGAATTTATAAACACCGTCTTGAATTGCAAGATGAAGTCCGGATATTACCTCGTGTAAATACGCATTGTTTTCAACATCTTCATTGAAGCTGTCAACGCTGAATTTTTTATCAAAAACTTTTTCATCGTGAAAATAATTATTTGTGAGAATGGTTTGTAAATTGCTGTCGTTAGCAATACCGTTTATTAAGGACTCGTTTTTTATGATAAAACCGAGTATTTCAGAAACGGCATGAACAGCGTCATCTTCTGTTACAATACTATGAAAACAAAGTGTTTTAAAATCCGGGTCGTTAATTGCATTATGTATATCATAAATCGAAAAAAATATTTTGGAAAAATCAAATTTGAATAATGCTTCGTATGTTGCTTGAACACATCCTGCGGGAGTAACTTTATCTTCAAATAAAGGTGTTTCCATAAAAGAGTAACCCGAACCGCCGTCGTGACAACGGAATAAAACAGTAAAACCGTCAAATTTTAACGAACCCTCGGTGTAATCTTCATCTTCTATATTAACTACTTCACTGAAAATAACATGTGGGTTACGGGAAGCAAATGCTTTTAGCTCTCTGTTAAGAGTATCTATGTGAGATTGCATATTCTTTTTAATTTTCATATATTATTCCTACCTCTGTACACAAACCTGAAAACATTTTTATCAATCGTCATCAAGCTTGAGAATAGCCATAAACGCTTCTTGCGGTACTTCAACAGTACCGAACGAACGCATTCTCTTTTTACCCTCTTTTTGCTTTTCAAGAAGCTTCTTTTTACGGGTAATATCACCGCCGTAGCATTTCGCCAAAACATCTTTACGCATGGCCTTAACGGTTTCGCGGGCAATAACCTTACCGCCTATGGCAATTTGAATGGGTATTTCAAACATTTGTCTCGGTATGTTGTCTTTAAGCTTTTCGGCAATTTTTCTTGCTCTGCCGTAGGCTTTATCGCTGTGAACAATAAATGAAAGAGCGTCAACAATATCTCCGTTTAAAAGAACATCAAGCTTAACAAGACTAGATTTTTGGTATTCGGATATTTCATAGTCAAGAGATGCATATCCGCGGGTTCTCGATTTTAACGCGTCAAAAAAGTC
>JBJEPP010000086.1:0-6829 GCA_051881295.1 Acutalibacteraceae bacterium
ACATATCCTCAGTATCATACTCCACATCGTCACTGACGGTAACTGTAATGCTTTTACCCATATTTCTGAAAACCGTTTTATACCCTGCGTCCGTGAAAACTGCGTATTTATCAATTTTAATACCGTAATCACTTTCTAATGATAAAATTAACTCTTTTACACCTTTAGAGGTAAGTATATCGGAGTAAGACAGTTTTTCGGTTTTGCTTTTTAAAGTATCGTCTACCGGAATAACTTTAATTGTTTTTTCACCTAAATCCGTAGATATTAAATTGATAAAACGGGTTTCAGCCTTATCATCGGATGTAACTGCCACGAGAAAGCTTGCACTGCCCTCGTATGTAACTTGGTTTATAGGTTCTGTAGAAGCAACTTCGGTTGTGCTGTCTTCTTCTTTTTTGAAAACATTTTCTAAATCGTAATTATAATGCTTTAAAAAGATAATCGCTGAAAATGTGCCGATAAGCAAAACCAAACAAATAAAAAGACACACAAACAGCGCCGGTTTTTTATTGCTTTTTTTTCGTTGTAAATCAAGACCGTATTTAGCCAAGATGACACCTCTTTATAAATACAAATATACATATTAAATTATAATAGAGTTTACGGTAAATTACAAGAGAAAAATTTGGTAAATTTTTCTCTCGGCAAGACTGCAGCGAGCAGCTTGCTAACGCAAGCTGCTCGCTGCAGTATGTCAGTCTTGTCTTCCGTAATGTGTCGGATTAAGCATTCTGCTTATTCTCGGCACTAAGAAATCTATCCACCAGTGAAAATACCTACCTTTTAAAATGCATTTAAGCTTTTCCCCTACTTTTTTAGAGTTATCTTCTGTGCTTGGATATGAGTTTGGCATCATTTTAATCTTTTTACCGTTAAACTCAAATTTTAGTATGCGTTCTGACACAGCAGACAACGGACGGATGTACATAACTAAAGTATCGGAATTTTCCCAATAGGCGTAGCTTCTCACATTTACTGTTAATCTGCCTATAGTGATTTTGCCGAGAGCGCCTTTACCGTTCATTGCAACAAACAAAGAGTTTTTGTTATTGCCGTCTTCTTCCCAAGAAAAAACTAACCCCTCTTCGCAAAAATCGAATATAAGATTAGTCATATTACCGCCTTTATTTTCTAAAAAGAAAACTACAGGCATTGTAAGAGAACTTACCGGATAACCGACTTGTGTAACAAATCGGCACTTACGCATTTTATAGACTTTTCCGTTTATATCTTTTTCCAAAGCACTTCTGCTTGAAACAGGAACTGCTGATTTATCGGGCAATTCTACATTTACGGAATCAAATCGGCAGTCTCCGTCAAAGAACATATCCGGAACATATTTCCAAATATAATCAAGAGTTTCCTGTAAATCGCTATGGTCGGATGTTACTACAATACACGCATCGTAATCCTTTAAAGATATTGCATATTGAGAATACATACCCTCCATACGAAATGCGTTTGCGCCGCTACATTGCCAGAAGCCGCAGCCGTAACCTGCTTTGCTGTCCGCTTCTTTTTCTATATCTCTTGTATCGCTTATTTTAGAGGTAGCTCTGTCTACCCACCATTTGGGAATAATCTGTTTGCCGTTAAAAATACCGCCGTTGTGGTATGTTAGAATTACCTTTGCAATATCTTCTGTTTTAAGGGCAATACCCCAACCGCCTGATTCAAAGCCCTCGCGGGTACGCTCCCAAAAAGGAACATCTATACCTAACGGCTCGTAAAGTCTGGGAGTAAGATATTCCGTTATGGATTGACCTAAAATACGGGTAAGCATTGCAGACGCTACAACATAGTTTTCGCTGACATAACGCCAGGAGGTACCCGGCTCAAAATTCCACTTAGAATCTAAAAAACTCTTAAACCAACTGTCTACTTTAATTTTTCTTACAGAGGTTTGCTTGCCTGCCTGCATACAAAACAGATGGTCAATAGTAAGCTTTTCTAAATATTTATCCTTTTTATTTCTGTATTCGGGAAAAACATCTGCAAAACGGGTATCTTTTGTTATTTTACCTTCATCTAAAGCAAAGCCGTAGGCAGTAGAAAGAAAGCTTTTGCTTATGGAATATGCAGTATGGGGAATATCTTTAGTCAGCGGTTTACTGTAGCTTTCAACAGCCACTTTGCCGTGACGCAAAATCATAATGCTGTGAATATTTATACCGTTGCAAGACATATCCTCGGTCATCTTTTTGACAACCGAGGACTTAACTCCTGCATCTTCGGCACATTTTGTTCGTTCTAATTTAATCAGAGTTTTCAAAACAGCCTCCAACAAGTTAATTATTCAAATTCTTTAAAGTCACGAAGTTTTTTTGCTTCAACATCGTTATAAATATCAACGCTTCTTATACGCCAATCAATAAAGCCGTGTTTTTCTGCGATTTCGTCAGCTTTAACCTTCCATGCTTTTGAAACATCTACAACCTTGTTGAATAAATCATCTACATTTTCGGGCGACTGTAAATCAGTTGATTTTGCGCCCGTGTCATGTACCATCTTTTTAATTGCACCGGGGTTATCAACAACGGGGCAAGGTCTGAGCATATTATCCGAGAACGGCTGATGAACTCTGTAAGCCATAAAGAGCGGACTTCTGAGAGCATCAAGAATATGTGCTTCTTTAATATTTACCTGCGAATAGTGTGCAAATACGCACGGCTCACAATCGCCGTTAGGACTGATATGAAAATACTGCTTACCTGCGGCAACACAACCGCCTACATATTCGCCGTCATTAAAGAAGTCGATAGCCAGAATAGGCTTTTGTTCACCTTTTTTGAAACGCCATTTACGAATTTGGTTGTAAAGAAGCTCACGCTGCTCTGCACTTGGCATAAGCTCTGCAGATGAGCCGTTTCCAACGGGAACAAAGTTGAAATACCAAGCAAACACCATACCTAAATCAATAAGGAAATCGGTGTATTCGTCAGACGCTATTACTTCTGTATTAAGACTTGTACAGCAAAGCGAAGCACCAAACGGAACGCCGGCATATTTAAGGCGTTTTGTTGCGGCAATGGCTTTTTGATATGTACCTGCACCTCGGCGGGCGTCTGTAGTTTCTTCATTACCCTCAATAGAAATAATCGGGAACATATTGCCTACCTGACGAAGCTCTTCAACAAAAGCCTCGTCTAAAAGCGTGCCGTTCGTAAATGTTAAGAAAAGGCAGTCGGGGTGAGCTTTACAAATAGCAATAAGGTCTTTTTTACGCATAAGCGGCTCGCCGCCTGTGTAAAGGTAAGTATATGTACCAAGCTCTTTACCCTCGCAGATAATTCTGTTTAATTCTTCGTATGTAAGCTGGCTTGTTTTTGAATAATCTGACGCCCAACAGCCCTTGCATTTCAAGTTACAGGCAGTTGTAACATCTATAAGAATAGCCCATGGAATATTACAGTCGTACTTTTCCATTGAAGCTTTTCTTCTGCCGTAGCTTTTAACAACCGCGTTCATAAAAGGCGGAATGAGCTTTTTAATTACATTAGTGTCGGTATTAACAACAAGGTTTTTAAGGTAATCAATCCAAGGGTTGTCTTTGTCGTTAATTCTCTTTTTTAAACCGCGAAGCGTAGCCAACGAGGCTTCGTCTTTAACGGCTTTTAAGCCGAAATCAATGAGTTTTTCTGCGTTGCGGTCAATATCTTTTTTAAGATATAAAATACCTCGGGTAATTGCAAAGCTTATTGCCTTTTCTTTTATGCTCATAACATTTCTCCTTATACTTAAATAATAATTACCAATTCAAATCCCAAACCTCTGTTTGAACGCCGTCAAATGTAACACTGCCTGAAATGCTCCCTTTGTGACCTGCGCCTACAACAGTTAAAGGTATTGTATATTTTGCATAAGTAACATAGCCCTGCGGGTTAATATGAAGCTCTATAGAAGAGCCTTTGTAGTTAATATCACAAGAATCCACCGTCAAAAAACTGATGTCAAAGTTCGATACATTCAGGTAACCTATAGCAGAAGCATTGTGTGTAGGCTTTTCATACATACCAACATGCTCGTTAACAAGGTTTAAGGTTATAACATATTCATTACTGCCGACTTTTGCCGTTGCAGAAGAAAGTCCGCTTGAACTCAAGGTAAACGGTCCGTCCTTAGGGAGTAGAATTCCAACTGTTTCACCATCGGAATTAACTGCCGTACCGTTATTGTATGAAAGAGTTTCGGTAACAGGCTTTACGACCCAGCCTATCATAACATTTACAACGGTTTCAACAATAGAGCCTCCTGTACAGTCTTTAACATCAGCGTCAAAAGACTCGCTGTGCTGAACCTGTAAATTACCTTTATAGGCTTTAGTTTTTGCTATAGCGTCACTTGCAGTCTGAAGAATTTTTGAAGCGGACCAGCCTGAAGGATTTTCTAAAGATGCACTGCCGCCGTTGTTACTGCCGCCGCTGTTATCGTTTACATTGACATTCTGATAATAAGAAGCAGTGTAACCCGGTGCGCCGCCGGAAATTGTTGTTCCTTCGGGAATTGTATATTTAGGCCCGCCGTCTTCTTCGGCAAAAGTTAAAGCCTCTTTATACTTGATAGTGTTTTCTGTTTCTTCCACAGCAACATCTTTTTTGAAATTCAAAGTGCCTGTAGCTGTTAAGACGGCTATAACGGCAGTTAAAAGAAGCGCTGTTACCGTAACAAAAGTAACAGGACTTTTCTTTTTAGAGTCGGAATCCTTTCTTTTTTTTCTGCTCACCTTTTCACCACCATAACTATTTAATCGGATTATAAATAAATAACATTAAACTTATGTATGAGAAATGTTAATATTTTGTTAAACGAACAAAAAAGAGTAAACGGAGTTAACATTACATATTACTTTGTATTCAGAGTGTTACCGTAAAAACAGTTCCCTTATCTGTTTTACTATCTACCGCAATAGTACCGTTTAAAAGCTTTACAATCTGGTAAACTAAAGCAAGACCCAATCCGTTGCCTTCAATAGCTCTTGAAGAATCCTCCTGATAAAATTTCTCAAATATATGCTTTTGAGATTTTTTGCTTATACCGCAACCGTTATCTTTTACTTTAACTTGAATTTTGTTTTTAGCTTTTCTAAGTGAAATTGATATTTCACCGCCGAAATCCGTGAACTTTACGGCATTGGAAATCAAATTATTCCAAACCATTTCCAACAGAGCTTCATCGGATGTAATTTTAACTTCATCTAAATCTATATTAAGAGAAATGTTCTTTTTTTCAATTTGCTCTTCGAACAACAGTACCGAACACCTGATTTGTTCATCTAAATAAAACTCGTCATTCTGAACAATACTCTGATTTTGAATCTTGTTCAGTTTTAAAATATTAGAAACCAAAGCCGAAAGCTTTTTAATGGAAACAGATAAATAATCGGTATACTCTGCCCTTTTTTCCTCAGAAAGATTACCGTCTTTCAATAAATCCGCATAAGCCTGAATTTCACTTAAAGGCGTTTTTATTTCGTGAGAGACATCAGAAATAAAGTTATCGCGAATTTTATCAACAGAAGATAAATCGGTTATCATTTTATTGAAGTCACTCATTAAAATATCTATCTCAGTCTTAAACCTTTTATCTTCGTTTACATCTAAACGCTGAGAAAAATCGCCTTTTGATACCTTTTGCGCAACGGAGCATATCTGTTGAATTTTCTTTGAATATACTCTCGCTCTTGTTATGTAAATTAACAAGCTGCATACCGCCGTGCCGAACAATATCAAGCCCAAAATATATATTGAGATTTCATACCTACTGGCATTCCTGGACTTCAGCAAATCATATAAAAGTATTATACCCGTTGTGTTAGCCATAATTATAAGCCCGGTCATACCGACTTCATAGAGACCACCAATCAAAAAACGAAAGCGTTCGTCTTTTTCGGGTCTCGGTTTTTTAATCATACTAACACCACCGCTTTGTAACCGAGACCGTGAACCGTAACAATCTCTATTTCCTTACACTCCGACAGCTTACTTCTCAATTTTGTAATAGTAACATCAACGGTTCGGGGCGAGCTCTCGTTATCGTAGCCCCAAAAATCATTCATAAGCTGTGTGCGTGTAAAAGTGCGTTTGGGGTAAGAAAGCAATTTGAAAAGAATATTAAATTCTTTAACGGAAAGGCCTAAATCTTCATTTTTGAGATAGCCTGCCGTTTCTGTTGAATCAAGAACTAAATCGCCTATAACGATGCGTTTTTTCTCTGCGATATTTGCTCGGCGTAAAATTGCATTTATTCTGAAATTCAGTTCTTTCATTTCTACCGGTTTTACTATGTAATCGTCTATATGTAATTTGTAACCGCGCTCTTTAGACTGAATATCTTCACGGGCGGTAAGCATTACAATAGGTATATCTTTATTAAACTCGCGGACTTGCTCTGCAAATTGAAAACCGTCCGTATCTTTCATCATAATATCCGTAATGATTAAATCAAAAGACATTTTCTCCATCTGGGAGAGTGCGTCTTTTGCACTAAGACAGCTAATCACATTGTAACCGGCATCTGTAAGATAAGATGATACAACTCTGTTAAATTGAATATCGTCTTCTACAAATAAAATACAAACCATTATAACAATCTCCTTTCAAAAGCATCCTTAGTTTACACCTATGAAGTATAATGTAACAATGTTAAATTTTTGTTAAATAAAAAAGGCAAAAATACAGGGTTGCTATAGCCGAAAAGAGTCGAACCCTATATGCCTATTAAATAAATCTTTGGCACACTCGACTGTTTTTCGTTTTGCCATATGTCAGTATGGCAAGCAGCGAAAACCGCCGACTGCACTCAAATCTTTATCTAATAGGTGCGTAGC
>JBJEPP010000087.1:0-24907 GCA_051881295.1 Acutalibacteraceae bacterium
ACAGCATTAAATTATATGCGAACGCAGTGAGCTATACCGAAATTTTTCACTTTTATTTTTTCATTTTTCATTCGGCTTGCGAAGCGTTCACTTGTTCACTCGTTCACCGCTGTTAGCTGAATACGCTGTGGGCTTGAAATTATCTGTAGTTTCGGTTATAATAGAGTCAGGTGATATATTATGTTTAAAATCGGTTGTCATTTATCAAGTTCAGGCGGATATCTTGCCATGGGCAAAGAGGCAAAAAGAATAGGAGCAAACACATTCCAATTTTTCACCCGAAATCCTCGCGGCGGTCAGGCAAAGCCCCTTGATTTAGACGATATTAAAGCTTTTGAAGAATACAGAAAAGATGCCGGAATAGTAGCAGTTTTAGCTCACGCTCCATACACTATGAATGCTTGCGCTAAAGACCCCGGACTTCGTGAATTTGCAAAAAACACAATGCTTGACGATATATACAGACTCGATAATGTAAGCGGTGCTATGTATAATTTTCACCCCGGCAGCCATGTTGGGCAAGGTGAAGATATAGGCATAGACTTTATTTCAGGTATGTTAAATGAAGTCCTCTCACCTACTCAAAAAACAACGGTTCTTTTAGAAACCATGGCAGGCAAAGGAAGCGAAGTCGGCAGAAGCTTTGAAGAAATAAAAGCTATAATCGATAAAACCCGATTAAAAGACAAGCTTTGCGTTTGTCTTGACACTTGCCATGTATTTGACGGCGGATATGATATTGTGAATAATTTAGACGGTGTGTTAAACGAATTTGACAACATTATCGGTTTAGATAAATTAAAAGCAATTCACCTTAATGACAGTATGAACTATTTAGGCTGTCATAAAGACAGGCACGCTAAAATCGGTGAGGGCGGTATCGGTCTTGAGGCAATGACAAGAATAATCAATCACGAAAAACTCAGAGATTTACCGTTCTTTTTAGAAACTCCAAACGATATTGACGGTTACGAAAGAGAAATTGCACTTTTAAAATCACTTTACAGGGAATGATTTTATGAAAAAAAATAAATTATTAGTCCTTATAGTATCAGTCCTGTCAATTTTTGTATTGTGCAGTGTTTCAGCCTCCGCTTTGCAAGGCGATGTTAATAATGACGGCATAATTGATACAAAAGACGCCTCATACACGCTTTTTCTTGCTACAAATATTAACACTCCCACAGAATATCAGGAAATTGCTGCAGACGCCAACTGTGACGGTGTAATTGATACTATAGATGTCAGGCTGATACTTCGCCACGCTTCTAATATCGAGCTTGTAGAAGACCATCTCTTTGCCGATTTTGAAGTACAAGCAGAAGCCACTTGTACAGAGACGGGGCTGAAAACCGCTGTTTGTGTAGATTGCGGTAAAGTAATAACAAGAGAAATACCCCCAAAGGGTCATACCTTGGTAACAGAAATTTTAACAGCTCCTACCTGCACAACCGAGGGTTCAGAGCTTGTTACCTGCACTGAGTGTGATTTAGAATACGAACAAATTATTCCGCCTACCGGCCACAACAGCGAGGATGTAACCTGCACAGACGGAGCTTACTGCCCTGATTGTAACGAGTATTTACCCCCGTTAGGTCACAATGAGGTTAACGGCACCTGTACAAGATGCGGTACGGTAATCTCAAGCCCGCACATTAACTATAAAGGAAAATCGGTAAGCTTTGGTTCAACAACAGATGTTGTTGAATTATCTTACGGTTCACCTCAGGAGATATTAACGGATAATAACAATTCAAGCTGTATTTACACCGTTTATATTTATTACACAGATTATAACGATTTAGCTACCTTTACATTCACAAATAACAAGCTATCACAATTCTATACAAATGACGCTTCTGCATCAGTATCGCAAGGCAGCGGCAATTACAGAATTGCGGACGGTGTAATAAACGAATTGGGAAATATGGATATATTCGCTTATGTTGATGAAATCGGTACTAATTCGGTTTATGCATTTTCAGCTAAGTTAAACGGTACGGCGTCTTACAGAATGTCCGAATCCTCCGACTACGAAGTACACAGTAAAATTGTTTTTCATGTGACAAACGGTGTAAGAGCTATAAACGGAGTTAAGCCTCTTATCTTTGACGAGGCCGCCTCAAAGGTTGCTATAGCACACAGTAAAGATATGGCAGATAATAATTATTTTGCTCACGAAAATCTGCAAGGCGACAGAGCCTCGGACCGTCTGACCGCCGCAGGAATTGAATGGTATTCTTGCGGAGAAAACATTATTGCAGGCTACACCGACCCATACTATGCGGTTTGCGGTTGGTACAATTCACAAGGTCACAGAAACAACATATTAAATAACCGTTTTGAAAAACTCGGAGTAGGATATGCATATAATTCTGCCAGCGACTATTACTATTACGGAACTCAGTTATTTTACACAGATTCATAATAAAAAAGTCTTTGTTTGCTTTCGTCAAACAGAGACTTTTTGTTAAATAAATGTTAAATTTCGTTAATTTTATTGATTATGCGACAAATGTATGATATTATTTCTTTAATATATAACAGAAAGAAGTTGATATTACGGCAGTTCAAAAAAGAAAAATAAACACAACCGACAGGCGTGTTAAAAGAACAAAACAGGCGCTCAGAGATGCTTTCTTTAAATTGCTTGAAGAAAAAACAATAAATGAAATTACAGTTACAGAGCTTACAAACTTAGCTGATGTTAACAGAGCTACATTCTATTTTTACTACACTGATTTAATTGATATGCTCGAACAAATTCAAAATGACGCTTACGACTCTTTTGAAAAAGTCGTGGAATCAGCAAATGTTGACACATCTACCATAGAAGGTTTAACAACATACGCAGAGCGTGTTATTGAGCATTGCAAAGAGCATGAAAAGCTTACAAGATTTATCATCAATAACGACATAAACAACCAGCTTTATAAAAGAATTCAGCAGTTAATGTTAAAAAATGTTCCGAATACCAAAGATGTTTATTCAATTTCAAACCCTGCAAGATACACATCTAACTATGTGCTTACCGCCATGACCGGTGTTCTTACAGATTGGATGGATGAGGGTATGCCGGTTTCTTGCCGGGATTTAGCAGAGTTTTTTGCAAACATTGCCATAAACGGTATGATCAGAACAAAACAGTTATTCTTAAATTACAAACCCAATATTGAATAAATTCACGAGGCTGTCGCGCATAGAGGCAGCCTCGTTTTTAAATTAAGGTTATTTATAGGGATTGCAAAAACACAAACATTATAAAGCTATGAAAAGGGGCTGTAAAAAAAGCGTAGACCGCATAAAACCCGATATATAAAGGGGTTTTAACACCCTGTAACTACTTTAAAAATATATAAAAGCAATAAAAAACAATAAACAGATAAAAAATAATCTTTATGCTATGAACAAACTTCGCCGCTCGGCGTACCTCTGTACGCCGTCGGGTAACCGAAAACAAAGTAAAAGCTTTGTTTTCGCTCAGTTTGTCCATTCTACGTGATTTTCCAAGCCCATAAAAGAGTGATGTAAAAAACTTCCGTTTTTTACATCACCATATTTTATTATTCTACGGATTTTAAAGACTCTACCATACTAATCTTTTTGAGTTTTAAGTGCATAAGGAAGTTAACTATAATTGCAAAAACAACTGTAATAACAATTGCAAGTATAAAGCTTAAAGGCTCAAGATCAGTTTTAAATGTAAGAGTATCAATATCTACAACGCCTATAACGGCAATATTAAGCGGTATACCGAGAACAAGACCCAATGCAATACCTATAAGGGTTAAGAAAATGTTTTCACGGTAAATGTATGCAGAAACCTCGCCATCGTAGAAACCGAGAACCTTAAGTGTAGCAAGCTCTCTTATTCTCTCGTTAACATTGATATTATTAAGGTTATATATAACTACAATAGCAAGACCCATTGCGGCAACTATTAACAACATAATAACAATATTTAATGAATTAACTATGTTATTAAAATTGTCAATAACAACCGTTGTAAACACAGAGCCGTTAACCTCACGCATTTCGTTAATCCTGCTTTCTATGGTAACTTTCTGCTCCGGCGTTACGCCATCTGTCAGTTTACAGAAAAGGTAGTTAAAGCTCAGGTTGGTCTGTGTTAACCGACTGTAATAATAAGGCGTCATATAAACATAGTGGAATGTGTAGTTTTCGGTAATACCCGTAACTAAAACATCGTATTCAACTACTTTAGAACCCTCTGTCCACGATATTTTTACGGTATCGCCTATTTTAGTGTTTGTTTTATCTGCAAATTTCTTACTGATTACAGCACCCTCATCTGTTAAAGGAACATCTTTACCTTTATATTCAAGGTTTACGAAATTCTGGAATACTGTAGGGTTTTCGGGAACAAGAACATCAACTTCTAAAGTATTATCCGTTCTGTCGCTGAAGCCCTCACAAACCTTAAGGTAAACAAGCATCGAGCTGTCAATACCGTCCACATTGTTTATATCAGAAACAACCTGACTTTCACCGTAAGACTTTTGATAATCCTTTAAAACAACCTGTAAATCGTATTGAGCAATGCCTATATCATCGGCATACTGGTTATCAATTACGCCGCCTATGGCGTCACGAAGCCCGAATGCAGAAAGAATAAGCGCCGTACAACCTGCAATACCTAAAATCGTTACTGCAAAACGGTTAAAGTTTCTGAAAAGATTTCTAACCGTAACCTTTGAGGTAAAGCTGAGGCGTTTCCAAATAAAGTCAATATTTTCAAGGAACACGCGCTTGCCGGCTTTAGGCGGTTTCGGTCTCATTAAAACTGCAGGAACTACTTTGAGTTCATTTTTACAAGCAATATACGCCGCAAGAACAGTTGAACCTACAGCAATTAAAGCACCCAAAACAATATAACCCGGCATCAATTTATAAACCGTATCAGGTAACTCATACATAATACCCCATGCACCCGTTATACAGAACGGTATACCGTAAATACATAGAGCCGTGCCGATTATTATACCTATAACGCTTGCTATTGAAGCATAGATAAGGTATTTACCGGTAATCATCTTATTTGAATAGCCAAGCGCTTTAAGAACACCAAGCTGAGTTCGTTCCTCTTCAACCATACGAGTCATGGTAGTGAGACATATAAGAGTTGAAACAATAAAGAAGAAGGTAGGGAATATGTAAGCAAGCCTTGTCATATTTTTAGCCGCCTGACCGTAGCCCTCGTAACCCGGGGAATCATCACGGTCGTAAACAAACCAACCTGCTCCCTCATTGATACTTTCTAAAAGACTTTCACCTTTTTGATATTCTGTTTTAACAATACCTATTCTGGCATTTACTTCATCAACAGCTTCTTGATATTGCTTTTCTGCCTGAGCAATGATTTGCTGAATATTCTGATACTGAGTCTGCCTTAAAGCCAGCGTTGCCTGAGCTGTCATATATTTAGTCTGTGCTTCAATGGAGCCGTATTGAAGCTGATCGCCGCTTGATTCTATTTGCTCTTTGAATTCCTGGAGCTGCCTTTGGGCAGAAACTAAGTCGGCATCGGCTTTATCCAGCTGAGCCTTAGCCTCGTTAAGCTGAGCGTCAGCCTTATCGTACTCTGCCTTTTTAATATCATATACTTCCTGACCGGCTTTTCGCTCGTCTTCGGCTGTAGCAAGCTCTACTTCGTACTCCTCAAGAAGCTGTTCAACCTCTACAATGGCATCTGCCGCCATACCTTGACCGGTAAGGTTTGAAGCCGCTTTTAATATGCTTGCAAGCTCAGGGTTAACCTCTTCTAACCTTTCTGCCATTTCGTCAAGATGTAAATCGTCCTGAGAAACATTCTGATTTTCTTTTAAAGTTTCAAGAGTAGATTTTGTATTTTCAATAAGTCCGCTCAATACTTTTATTTCAGTATTGGCAAGGTTTAGCTCTGATTTTGCGGAATCAAGCTGACTTTTTGCATTGTCTGCCTCTAAACGCTTTGCGTTATACTGGGCTTTTTTGTTTGAAAGCTCGGTTTGACTGTTTGATACCAACTGATATTTTTGATTATATTCCGTAACGGCTGCCATATATTGCTCACTGCCGTTTTGAAGCTGTGACTGTGCGTCCGCATATTCGGAATCCAATACCTCCTGAGCTTCGTTTAAAAGCCTTTCTCCGTCTCTTTCAAGTTCATAAAGTTCGTCAAGCTGAGCCTGTGCGTCTTCAAGTTTTGTACCGATTTCTGCCTCCGCCTGGTCTATTTTAACCTTTGCATCTGCAAGTTTTTCGGGAAGACCTACTATTAACTGATTACGCCTTGCCTCTGCAATAAACTGTGCCTGTTCTAAAATAACCTGAGCTTTTTCTGCAACAAATTCATCATATTCATCGCTGTAGGCTTCAAATTCATCTGCACCGGTAAGAGTAATATACGCCTCGCTATAGTAGTTTATTCTATCGGTAAATGCATCGTTGTTAACATAAACAAAGTCGCCTAACTTACCGCTGCCGGCAGTTGTAACGCCGCGCTCGTAAGAAATCCAATAAGGCGTTTCAATAATACCGACTATTTTAAGCTCGCTGTTCTTAAGATAATAAGAAATTTCTTCACCGTCTCCGACTACTTTAATTGTGTTACCTATAACGAATTGCTCAGGCGTTGTAAGACCGCTGCAGGTTACAACACATTCATCGGGAGATTCGGGGTATCTGCCTTCGAGAAGCTTCAACCTGTTTATGTAATTGCTTCCGTCGTAATCTACAATCGATTTTCTGTTTTCAAAATCTACCGCCTGGCCGAGATCAAAACCTATAACTCTTACAGTAAGCTCGGAGCCGTCAATATCTACGATACCTTCATAAGTACCGTCTTCACCATTTGGCGTTTGAACATAACCGTCAACAAATTTTGCACCTTGTACGGATTCAACGCCGTCTATAGCACGGAGTTGCTCTAAATCACCCTCGTATATACCAAGGTATGACTGAACTCTTAAATCCATAAGGTTGTATTCGTCATAATATTTATTTGCAGTTTCTAACATATCCGGACCGACTGCGTTAAGACCGCAAAAAAGTCCGCTGCCTAAAGCAACAATGGCAACTATAGAAATAAATCGGCTCATTGTTCTTTCAATAGAACGGAAACTGTCTGTAATATACGCTTTACTCATTATATATAAACCCTTTCAGTTCTATTACCACTCGATATCATCAACTGACATTGGATTGTCGTTTGTTTCAATGCTGACAACGCGGCCGCTTTTCATAGATATAACGCGGTTTGCCATTGGTGTTATCGCTTGGTTATGGGTAATAACAATAACCGTCATACCTGTTTCTCTTGCCGTATCCTGAAGAAGCTTTAGGATTTGCTTACCTGTGTTGTAATCAAGAGCGCCTGTTGGTTCGTCACAAAGTAAAAGCTTTGGATTTTTTGCAAGAGCGCGGGCTATTGAAACCCTCTGTTGCTCACCGCCCGAAAGCTGAGCCGGGAAGTTATCTAAACGCTCTCCAAGTCCGACTCTTTCAAGAACCTTTGTGGGATTTAAGGATTTTCTGCCGATTTGGGTTGCTAACTCAACATTTTCAAGAGCGGTAAGATTTGGTACAAGGTTATAAAACTGAAATACAAAGCCCACATCATAACGCCTGTATTCAATAAGGCGTTTGTTATCGTATTCGTTAACAAGGTCTCCTGCTACACGGACTTTGCCATCGTCACAATCATCCATACCGCCCAAAATATTAAGTACGGTCGTTTTACCTGCGCCGGACGCACCGACTATAATGCAAAACTCACCTTGCTCTACATTAAAGGTTACACCGTCTGCGGCGTTTATAACTACTTCGCCCATTTTGTATCTTTTGTAAACAGAATCAAATTCAATAAAACTCATTTATTTCAGCCTTTCGGTTTAATTTTAACATCAATTATTATTTTACTATACGCGGCAATTCAAGTCAACCACTCAAACATACGCATATTTGTTGAATAATTAAGAAACAGATTTATAAATTTCTTTCATAACGCTTGAAGCAATAGGCAACGCCTCCTGAGAACCCCAACCGCCGTTCTCTACAACTACAACGATAGCAACAGGACATTTTTGATTTTGCGAAAAGCCTACAAACCAAGAATGGGGACTTTTATCGTCCGATACCTCAGCAGTGCCTGTTTTTCCGCACATTTCTAAATCGGTAAAACGCCAGTCTCCGTAGCTTTCTTCTACAGTATTACGCATCATTTCGGCAACAACATTTGCAACACTTGAAGAAATGTATTCTTCAGAAACAACTTTTGACTTACTTACAACTTTACCTGCCGGAGTTGTGATAGAGTCTACAACATAAGGCATTACAGCCGTGCCGTTGTTAGCAATAGCACCAACAACTGTCAACATATGATACGGATTTACAAGGGTTGTGTATTGACCTACACCCGACCAAGCAACATCTCCCCTTTCGGCATCGGTTAAATCAAATCTGCTCGCTTTAGTAGAAGTATTACCGAAAGAAAAAGAGTCGCCGAAGTGAAACTCTTTGGCAGTATTTGTTAAAGCCTCCGCACCGATTTCATCTGCCAAAACCGCATAAGCACAGTTACAGGATTTTGCTAAAGCTTCTTTAAAATCAACGGTACCGTGACTGTGAGGGCATGTAACCTTAACACCGTCAATTACCTCTTCGCCTGTGCATTTATAAGTCCAGTCGTTAATATCTGTTTTATTCTCTACAACAGACGCGCTTGTAATTATTTTAAAGGTTGAACCCGGTGTATAAAGGCCGTCTATAAGACGGTTCATATAAAGGCCCTCATATTTGCCGCTTTCATCATTTTCAATTTCTTCGGCAGACGGCTTGTTGCGAATATCATAGTTACCGCTTGAAACCGAGCAAAGAAGCTCGCCCGTTTTGTAGTTATACGCGGCAACCACACCCTTTTGACCCTTCAGCGCATCGTATGCCGTTGCGCAAACCTCGCTGTCTAATGTTAAAGAGACATCATTACCTCTGCCGTAGCGTTTTAAAGAGTAAATACCTGTTACCATATTATAGCCGGTAAGCTCTGTTTTGTAAGCGGTTTGAACGCCTGAAGAAATGTAGCCTTCGGTATCGCCTACAATATGAAGCGTTGAGCGTCTTATCCGTTCGGAATCGTTATAAACTCTTTCGTTGTTTTCTGTCTTGGCTAAAATCTCGCCGTTTCTGTCTGTAATATTACCTGCGGCTATAAAACTGCCGTCTTCTGTTAAATGTTCATTCGCCCTGAGTGTTGCCCAATTTTCGCCGTTTACCGCAAGCTTAAATCCCAAAAAGCCCAAACCTGCTAAAACGGCTACTACTAAAACTATAACAACAAGGCTTCTCCGAGAGGTCATTTTCATTGTTCAGCCCCCTCCTTTGTTTGAAGTTTAGGTTTAAAGCTAGCATAAGTGCTTACATCAACGGTTTTAATAAACGCCAACAAGCAAAAGCAACTTATTATACTTGTGCCGCCTTTACTTACAAACGGAAGCGTTACACCTGTCAGCGGCAGCAAGTCTGTTATACCGAAAATGCTCAGCATCGACTGAAACAGCATCATAGCACTTGCGGCAACACCTGCAATTGAATAAAAAGTAGACTTTGCTTTTCTGGAATTTATAACAGTCCATACAGCAACTGCACAATAAGTTATAGGGATTATAAATCCCATAATAATACCGAATTCTTCACAGACAACACCAAAAACCAAATCCTCGGTAGCCGCAAAGATATTGCGAAGCTCGCCGTTGCCGAGACCTAATCCGAAAAGTCCGCCGCTGGCGGTATATATAAGAGTTCTCGTTTGTTGATAACCGCCCTCGTCCATATACTCCCATACATGAAGATATGTTGAAAATCTGCTTGCCACATAAGGCTTAAAAAATATAATAAGCCCTGCGCCGAGAGCCGCAACCATACAAACCAAGAAAAGTGTTTTGAAATCGCCTGAACGCATAAACGCAATTACGATGAATGTGAAAAAGAATATAAGCGCCGTACCGAAATCGTACATTAAAAAAAGCTCTAACACGCATATTGCAGAAAACGCCATATATCCGGTTAAATTTTTCATAGACTGTAATTTTTCAAGAGTGGCGGCACCTACGAAGATAAATGCAACCTTAACAAGCTCTGAGGGCTGAATTGAAATACCGCCTAAGGATAACCAGTTAAGAGCACCGTTTGTTGGGTTAGCTATAATAAGTGTAACACCTAAAAGGATTATTGATATACCGGCTGCACACCAACGAACCGCTTTAATTGCTTCAACAAATCTTAAAAATGCAACCAAAACACAGAACGCAATAACGCCGAGAACTATTGCGACAAACTGTTTCAAAACAGTACCGGGGTAAACACTGCCTACAATTGCAAGACCTATAGAGGAAAATGTAAACGCAATAAACTCTAATTCGTAGCTGTTTAAACGCAAAAGATAAGAAGCCACAATAAAATAAAGCCATTGCAACGCTATAAAGCCTAAGTATACGCAAACGATTTGAACATTAAATTCACCGTTGGGATACATATTCAAAAGCATTGCGCAAATATTAAACAGCGCTAATAAAAACAGAATAAGCCAATTTGGTACAATACCCCAAAATCCGCTTTTATCTTTAATATATTTATACCGTGTTTCTTTAAGTACAAACTGTAAACCGCCCATTCCCAAAACATCACCGTTGGAAATAAGCTGTTTGCCGTTTATTTTTTCGCCGTTTACCGTAACACCTGATTTTGAAAATGTATCAAACACTACAAATCCCTTTGTGCGATAAGCGATAACAGCGTGAAGCCTGGAAATTGTTTCGTAAGGCAATACAATATCGCATTTCTTATTGCGGCCTATTGAAGTTTCGCGGTCATAAAGATTGATGGCATCGCCGGTAATTGTGTTAACAAGCTTTGCTCTTATAGGGTCGCTTGATTTTTTTGTAAACAGAGCCACTACAACACGGGCTGTAACAAAAAGCACTATACCCAGCATTACATACCTTAAATAAGGCGCTAAAGCTTCTGTAAATGCCATATATATCATCTCCTTTTACGAGATTAAAAGGCGTAATTACGCTGAAATATTCCTTATATATAATACCATATATCGTTTAAATAATCAATGAATTGAACTTATTAAAATGTAAATTATTTGAAAAAATTATGTTAATTTGTTAAATTTTGTTAAATTTAGGTAAACAAACAGCCCTGTCCCTTGATTTATATAAGTTTTTCGTGTATATTTATTATGAACTGTAATAGTATTCAGGAGGGGTTTTTATGGCAGTTACCAAAGAAATTTACGGCGTTATGAACGGTGAAAAGGTTTACTGTTTTACCATTGAAAACGCAAACGGTTTTAAGGCGCAGATTATTGAAAAAGGCGCTACTTTAGACAAGCTGTTTATTAAAGGCAGAAACGGTAATCTTATAGATGTTTTAGTAGGTCACGACACCTTAGAAGGTCACATAGAACGGGGTGATTACCAAGGTGTTGTAGTTGGCCAATATGCTAACAGAATCGCAGGCGGCAGGTTTACTATTGACGGTGTAGAGTACAGTGTTACAAAAAACGAAAAGGGTGTTACATGTCTTCACGGCGGCGGAGAATACTCCTCTGCTAAATGGGACGGCGAAATAATTTCAGACAATGCTGTGAAATTCTCGTATTTCAGCAAAGACGGCAACGAGGGCTTTCCCGGTAATGTAAATGTTTCGGTTACATACACCTTTGACGATGAAAACAGCTTAATACTTGACTACACCGCAGTATCCGACAAAAAAACGGTTATTAACCTTACAAACCACGCGTATTTTAATCTTAACGGAGTTAACAGCGGCGATATTTTAGGTCACACCGTACAAATCAACGCAGAGCGTTACACTCCTATTGACGAAATGAGCATACCGACCGGTGAATTAGCGTCCGTTAAAGGCACTCCCTTTGATTTTACAAGTGAAAAAACTATCGGCAGAGATATAGACGCCGAACATATTCAACTGAAAAACGGCAACGGTTATGACCACAACTTCTGCATAAAAGACGCTGACGGAAGGTTAATTACCGCTTCAACTGCTGTAGGTGACAAATCGGGTATTAAAATGGAGGTAAAAACTACACTTCCCGGCATTCAGTTTTATACAGGCAACTTCCTTGACGGCAGTGTTTTGGGCAAAGAAAATAAGCCTATGACACGCAGAAGTGCTTTTTGCTTTGAAACGCAGGTTTTTCCGGACTCACCCAATCACCCGTTATGGCCTAAATGCATCTATGACGCAGGTGAGGAATACAAATCTCAAACAGTATTCAGTTTTTCTGTTTAAAAACACAATTAGATAACTTGTTCACGATTATTTTATTGACTTAATTACATATATATTGTATAATATTCTTTAAAGAAAATTCGGTTTTTGCGAAAGGAGGAATAAGAGTTTTATGAAAAAATCCCGTAAGCTTTTATGTTTAATAATATCTATGCTTGTAATGTTATCGGCTCTTGTTCCTGCCGTATATGCAAAAGAATTCGCACCTGAAATTGATGTTACAAACTTTGATGTACGAACACAATATAAATATGATGTTAAAGACCCGTCCTGGGTCAGAAAAGTTGTAATTAAAGAAGATATGCTCTCGGTTTCGGGTCTTACAAATACTATGACTCTTCACCCGGTTAGTTCATACCCATATAAAATTGACGCCAAAAGCTTTAAGGCACAGGTCCAGGAATATATGGAGCTATACACTCTTGACGAGGATTCGACAAGAGCCGCATATATTTATTTGCTTGAACAAATCGGCGCTTTGGGCATATTAGCAGATCCCGATGCTACAGGAGAATCTCAGGTTGAGTGGCTTCGCTCACAAGGTATTGTTATTACTAAGGCTGAAGAAAACGACCCTGACAGAATCATTATGATTTCTGCGTTATACGCTCTTATGAAAAATGATTTTTACTATGTTATTACAGGTCAGCGCTTAGAAATACCTGCCGGTACCACTCTTGAAGAAGCTGTTGTTTTATACCTTACGGCGCTCTCGGGTAACGATGCCGCACTTTCAGAATTTGTAAAAAAATATTTTGAAATAACATCAATAGCAACTCTCGATGACTATATTTATTATTCATCACTGCTCACTTTGTTTACCTCAGGTTATATTTCTGCCTCCGAGGTACGAACACTTTCCCGTCAGGATGTATACAGAAGAATGGCTATAATGACCATTTCCAAATGCGGTATTTCTATATCTAAAAACGCGTCTGACGAAGAAATTACGGAAAAATACCTTACTGCAATGCTGGGCAAGCAATACAATGTATCTATTGACAGCGCAACTTTAAAGCGTGAAATGAGTAATAAAACCGTCCCGTTTTACATACTGCAGCGTATGGCTTATGAAGATGCAAATCTTACGCTTTCACAAAACAAATACACTTATGAAGAATGTTTTAAAACGGTATGTCAAAAAACCAACAGATTTAATTTAAAGAATGAGTGGTATGCCGATATACATGAATACAATGTGTATTTAGACCACAAACGGGAAAACATTTCAATAAATGTATCACCGCTTTTCAAGGGTACATCTCTTAAAATCAACGGTAAAGATACCGATACGGATTATTATGCATTAGTTCAGCTTAACGGCAACGAAAAACAGGTTATTACCGTTGAAACCACAAAAACCGAAGACGGTAAAACTTACAAATCCGCATATAATATAAATATTTACCAAGGCAAAAAAGATTCGCCCAACAGCGAGCTTACAGGTGTTATAGGCAATATTACCGGCAATTCGGGTAACAACGGCAATTCAGGTTCTCAAGGCGGAGTAAACACGCCTGCCGTTGCACCGGCTCTTACCCAGGTAAACGGAGCATTACTTAATGTTATTGACAAAACCTTAACCCTTAATGAAGACGGTAAGTTAGTTGACGCAAACGGAAATATTGTCAGCGGCGATACTTATGAACCGTTGCCGGAGGGTTACAAATACGCTCTCGGCGAAGACGGTTTAGTTACCATTATTTTAGATAAAGACAGTAATACTCCCTCAGATGAAACAGAAAATTCCAATGAGGATAAAATAAGAAGTACGGTAATAATTGTTTCTGCCGTAACATTAGTTATATTGATAATAGGTCTTGCAGTCGTTATTATTTTTTATAAAAAATCAAAAAATCTAACCGAATCAGAAAAAATAAGAAAACGCAAAGCAAAAGAAAGAAGAAAAAAAGAAAAACTAAAAGAAGAAAAATAAAATAATACATTAAAAATGGCAGTTTTGAATATAACTGCCATTTTTATAAATATATTATTTTTTTAAAGAATGTTAACATTTTGTACAATAATGTATTATATAATACAATTACTAAATAAGCAAGGAGTGGTAATTTATGGCAAACGCAAAAATTCTTATTGTAGATGACGATATAAATATTTGCGAGCTGTTGCGTATTTACCTTGAAAAAGAAGGTTTTCAGGCAGATGTTGTTACAAACGGCCTTACAGCCGTTGACGCATTTAATAACATTAAACCCGACCTTATTCTTTTAGACATTATGTTGCCGGGGCTTGACGGTTGGCAGATTTGCAGAGAAATCCGCAAAACATCACAAGTGCCTATTATTATGCTTACCGCAAAGGGTGAAACCTTTGATAAAGTATTGGGACTTGAACTCGGTGCAGATGATTACATTACAAAACCCTTTGAAACAAAAGAAGTTATTGCAAGAATTAAGGCAGTTCTGAGAAGGACTTCTGTTCCCGCAACAAGTGAAAACGCTCTCAAAGAAGTTAATTATGACAAGCTTTCAATTAACCTTACCAATTATGAGTTAAAGGTTGACGGCAAGGTTATTGATACGCCGCCAAAAGAACTTGAACTGATATTCCATCTTGCAAGTAATCCGAACAGAGTTTACACCCGCGACCAGCTTCTTGACGAGGTATGGGGCTTTGAATATTACGGCGATTCAAGAACTGTTGATGTTCATGTTAAAAGATTAAGAGAAAAGCTCGAAGGCGTTTCGGACAAATGGGAACTTAAAACAGTTTGGGGCGTTGGCTACAAATTTGAAACAAAGTAATACATTATGGTTAGGCTTCATAAAGGAAAAGGCGTATTTTTTCTAAAATACTTTTTTATATTTTCAGCAATTATTTTAGCCAGTTTTTTCGTAGTAGGCTGTGCTCTGATGATTTTTGTTACCAACTTTATGAAATCCGAGAATATGGATACTGCATCTTACTACGCAGAGCAAATAGCTGAAAATACAGGTGAGCTTTTGAGTTCACAAACCACACAAAGAAACCCTGAGGGCGCCGCTTTACTTATATTAAATTCTATTGATTTAATGTCAAGCTGCACCGATGATGATGTTTTTGTGTGCGACAAGGTTGGTAATGTTATTGTTTGTGCCGAGATGCTGAATGATGATTTTTCCGTTTCTGACACTCCATGTGAAAAGCACAGTGATTTACAGCTCTCGCCGGCTTATGTTCAAACGGCTAAAAAAGGCGGAGTTTCAGAGCTTTCTACAATGGATTCCTTTTACGATAACATTCACTCCGTGGCAATGAAACCGATATATGTGGGCGAAAATTTTGTTGGATTTACAGTTGTAGCGGCACCTATTGCAACCAGCCTGGTAGATAATCTTCAAAGAATTTTTTTCATGTTCTTAATAGCAGTCGCAATAGCGCTTTTAATAGTATTTATAGCCGTATTCTTCTTAACGGAGCATATTGCTAAACCTATAAGAAATCTTGAAACGGCAACAAGATGCTATTCTACCGGTGATTTTAGCTTCAGGGTGCCCGAAACGAACTCCCACGATGAGCTTTCGGAGCTTGTAAAGCAATTCAACTATATGGCTAACTCCCTTGCGGTTATTGAAGAATCAAGGCGCAGTTTTGTTGCAAATGTTTCTCACGAATTTAAAACTCCGATGACCACTATAGGCGGATTTATAAACGGCATATTAGACGGCACTATTCCGCCTGAGAAACAAGATTATTACCTTGGTATTGTATCTTCTGAAATATCCCGACTTTCAAAGATGGTTAATATGATGCTTAATATTTCAAAAATCGAAACAGGCAATGTTAACTTAAAAATTGAAAGCTTTGATATTTCACAAAACCTCGTAACAACATTTTTAGGCTTTGAACAGCTGATTTCCAAGAAAAATATTGAAGTCCTGGGCTTTGAAGACTTAGAAAGCGTTACGGTTCGCGGTGACAAAGATATGATAAATCAAGCTATTTACAACTTGGTTGACAATGCCGTTAAATTCACAAACGAAGGCGGTAAAATAGAAGTTAGCTCATCTAACACATCAGAATACGGAATCTTCTCTATTAAAAACACAGGCAAAGGTATTCCTAAAAAAGATATAGATAAAGTATTCGAGAGATTTTACAAGGTTGACCAGTCACGCAGTACTGATGTTAAAAGTACAGGTCTCGGTCTTTACCTTATAAAAACAATTATAGAACTGCACAACGGTACCATTACGGTAGACAGTGTAGAAAATGATTATACCGTATTTACGGTAAAACTTCCGAAATAAATTAAAATGTAACAAATTCCGTTGGAGGCGTACATTATGGATGATATGACAAACTTTAACACAGATGCACACGGCGTTAACAATAACACCGAAAATTCAAACCCCTGCTTTACACACAGTGAAAACACCGACAATGTAAACAGCGGCATTAACAATACTGCAAACGGTGCTTATAACAATTCTTACGGCAGCGGCAACCAAACAAACTATAACACACAAAATACAGGTGCTTATAACACAAACAACAATTACGGAAGCAACCCGTACAACAACGGTTACGGTAATAACAGAGCGCCGCAATTCAATAACCAATACGGCGGTTTCGATAACCGCCAGCCGCATAAAAAGAAGAATAATGCCGGAAAGAAGATTTTTGTATTACTTATTGCGATTTGTATTTTAATATCTTCTGTGGCAATCGGTGTTTCATTTAAAAACAACGGCAACTCAAACACAAAGCCAAGTGAAACAACAGAAAACGGCAAAACAAACAACAACAGTGCAGACGCAAATACAGAAGATTCCCCTATATCATTCTCTGAATACTCAGGCGAAGGCTCAATGACCCCTGAACAGGTTTATGACGCAGTTAAAGACATCAATGTAGGTATTGAGGTTTACTCGCAAAATCAAAAAGCCGGCGAAGGCTCAGGTATTATTGTAGGCACCGATAAAGGTAATAAATACACCTACATTATAACAGCCGCACATGTTATTTCAGGTAACGGCGTAACAATAGAAGTTCTGCTTAGTGACGAAACCGAGCTTCAGGCAGAAATAGTAGGCTACGATACAAAAACAGATGTAGGTGTACTCAAAGTAGAAAAAACGGGGCTTCCTGCCGCAACATTCGGCAACTCGGATAAGCTCAGTGTAGGTCAAAAGGTTTATGCAATAGGCAACCCGGGCGGTTCAGAGTTTTTCGGCTCTTTTACAAGCGGTATTGTAAGCGCTATTGACCGACCTGTAGCATCTACAAGCTCTGCTTACGATTTACCTTGTATTCAGCATAACGCCGCTATAAACCCGGGCAACTCCGGTGGTGCTTTAGTTAATGAATACGGTCAGGTTATAGGTCTTAACTCTTCAAAAATTGCAAGCACAGAGTATGAGGGTATGGGCTTTTCCGTACCAAGCAACACAGTGGTTGCTATTTATAAAGATATTGTAGAAAACGGATATGTTGCCGACAGACCTATGCTTGGCATAAGCTACTACACCGTTTCAAGCGACTACACTTACTCTGCAATAGCATGGAAGAATAATTTACCTTACGGCTCAATAGTAGTTGCATCTATTACAGATGACAGTGATTTAAACAATGCAGGTATTCAGGTCGGCGATATTATTACCGGTGTAAACGGTAAAGATTTACAGACAACCGACCAATTACTTGAGGCTATTGAAAACAGCAAGGTTGGTGACGAATTAACGCTTTCTGTTTGCAGATTAAGTAACGGCACTGTAAAATCTAAGTTTAATGCTAAAGTTAAACTTATTGAAGATAAGGGTCAAAACACAGTTGCACAACAAGAAACAACCACAGACCCGTTCAGCAGTTACTTCGGCGGAGGATTCGGATATTAAACCGATTAAAGATAGCAGTTTGCTATGGCAAACTAAATGAAAAACTAAGAATTAAAAATGAAAAATTTCGGTGCAAGCACAGTGCCTGCGGCACAACTTAATGTGCTTGCAGAGAGAAAAAAACAACTTTACTTTTCTAAACTAAATATAATCAAAACAGAATATAATCAAAACAGATAGTAATTCAAATATTAAATTACTATCTGTTTTTCATTTGTTAGGTTATTTGTTTTATTTTAATTTTAAAATTTTTTAAGATTTACCGTGAAAGAAAGCAGTCAACTTATTATTTGCACCAAAAGCACGCCATAATGCACACGAACTGTGCGGTGCTTTTCCATGATTCTTCATTTTTCATTCGGCTTGCAACAGCAAGCTGTTAGCTGTGGGCTGTTAACAATAACTAATCCTTGCCCCATCTGCTGATATTTCCTCTTTGCATCGCCCCAACTATTTTATACGGTACATCTCCGTATTCTTTAGAAAGGTCTTTTAAAAGGGTTTTAGCGTCTTCTCTTTTAGTGTTTTTGTCAGCAGGACATTTGCTTTCTATTACAGGCAAATTAAGGCGTTTAGCGGCATTTTCAACCTCTTTTTCTCTGACATACACTAACGGTCTTATCATAGTAATATCTTTTCTTGAAAGGTATGTTACAGGCGAAAAACAGCCTACCCTGCTCTCTATCAGTAAATTCATCATAAAGGTTTCGGCGGCATCGTCTAAATGATGACCTAATGCTATTTTATTGCAGCCTAATTCCTTTGCGGTATCGTGAAGAAGTCCCCGTCTCATTCTGGCGCAAAGAGAGCATGGGGATTCTTCTTTTCTCACATTAAAAATAATTTCATACAAATCTGTGGATTTAATTACATACTCTATATTATTCTCGCCGCAAAGCTTTTGTATTTCACTAAAGTTTCCGTCTTCATTATTAAAACGCATATCTGCGGTAACTGCTACAATATCAAAGCTTTTAGGGTAAAACCTTTTTAAATCACACATCGCTTTTAAAAGCAACAAAGAATCCTTGCCGCCTGAAACACCTATTGCAATTCTGTCGCCGTCTTCTATCATATTATAATCATCAACGGCGGCACGAACTTTACTAAGAATTTTTCTCATTATTTTTTTCCTCTGACTTACCGTTTTCTTTTTTGCCGCTCAGTTCAATATTTTCTTCATCGGGAATTTTTCTTAAGCTAAGCACCAAAACAATAACAGATATTACGAGTGCAACGCATAAAACAGCAACATACATAGTTTTTCTGTTTTCTTTTCGCTCTTTTTCCTGCTTGGTAAAATTAAAAGGGTTTTCTCCCTCTTCAAGCTCCGTAATATCGGTTACACGCTTTTCAGGATTGACTGTAAAAGGCATAACGGTGGCTTCTTCTGCCGCCAAAGCGATGGGCGATAAAACACCTAAAAAAGCGATAATGCACATTAAAACGGATAAAATTTTTATTTTCATAGTTTACCAATCTCTTCTTTTAATTTTAGTAATGATTTTTTGAGAATTTCGCGGGGACACGCAACATTTAAACGGCAAAATCCTTCACCGAGTTCACCGAACCAATAGCCCGGGTCTTGTAAAATATTGCATTTATCTCTTAAAAATACATCTAAATCAACATCGTTCATATTTAAAAATCTCATATCGAGCCACATTAAATATGTACCTTGACATTTTGAAATTTTAAGACCTTTAACATCTTCTAAAAGACTGTAAGTTAAGTTGATATTCTCTTCTAAATAATCATTCACAGCATCGAGCCAATAATCGCACTTAGTATATGCGGCAATAGTAGCAGGGCGAGAAACAGCATTGATGCAAGTGTAACCGTCTGTAGCAAGTGCTTTTTGAAATTTTTCTCTTAAAGATTTATCGGCAATAATTATATTAGAAGTGCCTAAGCCCGCTAAATTAAAGCTTTTGCTGACGGCAGTACAAATTACGGTATTTTCAGAAAATCTGTCATCCACATTATTTATAACCGTATGTTCAACGCCTTTGCGGACAATATCAAAGTGGATTTCATCACTTACCAGCACCACATTATTTTTCAGGCAAATATCCCCTACACGCTGTAGTTCTTCTTTGGTCCACACTCTGCCAACCGGGTTGTGGGGACTGCAAAGAAGCATCAGTTTAACATCGGCCTGTGACGCAATTTTTTCTAACTCTTCAAAGTTCATTTTGTAGGTATCCCCTACGGGAATTAAAGGATTATCTGCAATAATTCTGCCGTTATTTTCAATAGCAGTTGTAAACGGATAATAAACAGGCCTTTGAATAATAACCCTGTCGCCTTTCTCGGTAAACGCGCGGATAGCGGTATTTATAGCACAAACAACGCCGCCCACACAAGTTATCCACTCATTTTCTATTTTGAAATTATGCCTGCGTGCCATAAATTCACTGACGCAGTCGCGGTAAGCTTCGTCCGGGCTTGTGTAACAGAAAAACCCGTTTTCTGCAAAGTCCTTAACCGCCTCCCGTATCTCAACGGGAGTTTTAAACTCCATATCTGCAACAGAAAGCGGATATGCACCACGCTCTATTGCGTTTGTCGGGTCTGATGTATCCCATTTATATGACCCTGTGTTTTTTCTGGAAATAATTTCGTCAAACATATATATCACCTAAAAAGTAATTATCATTTATGCAGTAACAGTCAAAATCGTTTGGGCTAAAAGAATTTGACCCCAAAAATATGTGAGTAAGTTGAATAGCTTAAGAGGTTTGTTTCTCTTATGACAAAACAGAATAATCGCCAAGGTGCTGTCTGAAAGAACAAAACCTACAGCACCTAAAGTTAAAGAAACAAATGTAAACAAGCCGTACTCTGCACCGCCAATGTAAATATTGTAGCCCAGTGAAACGGCACGAACTGCCATAATAGAAATAATAAATGCATATACTAATACGCCTACAGCAAAAAACTTAGGACTAAATTCCATTTTACTTAATATGCCTACCGCAACTGCAAATATAACCATAACAATTACAGCAATTACCTCAGGAGTATTGTATTTATTAAATTCGGGAATTAGTGCTTCAGAAGCACGCATAAATGCATTTATGTAGAAAATATGGTCGGCTAAAAAGAAAAGAAAGCCAATTACAAAAAAAGTGTTAGTCATTTTGCCATGGAGAAAATAATCGCCGAACCAACCGCAAACAAGTCCTATTACCATTAAAACAGCATAAGAAGAAAAGTTGCCTGATATAAACATCGACAAAACACCAATGGCAACAAACATTGTTGAAGAAAGCATTTTAAAAATGAGCGAGGTTTTAGTGCCTTGCGGCCAGGCATATTTAAAGTGGATCGGCACAAAAAACATTTCTGCTATAATACAAATTACAAATAACACTTTTAGTAACATAATACTATCTCCTTTACTTTGCATGGTATCATTTTAGCACAATATATCTTAATACGCAACACAAAAATCCCCCATGCGAGATGCATAGGGGATTTTATTAACTTGATTTGTAACTGTATTTACTAATTTGTATTAGTAAGCAAAGTTTGTATAATCAGCAACGAAGCCGATAGTACCTGTACCGTTAATAGATGCACCCATTACTTTACCGGAAGCAGTAATGTCACCGTCTGTATCGTGGTGAACAGAAACAAACTTACCGTCTTTTGTAATTTCTGCAGTACATGTTGTTCTGTATGTAATACTTGAACCGTCAGCATTGAGGTTAACCAATGGAATACCGTTTGCTGTTTCAAGAACTTCATCCATGAAAATAAGGTTGTTACCTGTTACAGCGAGATTACCTGTAGCTTTTTCCCAATCAGCAGGTTTTGCAGGGTCTTTTTCGTCATTCATAACGAAAGTAACCTGAATGTTACCGTTTGATAAGGTTTTACCGCTTCCGCTCTTAACCTGTGCTTCTGTAAATGTGCTGCAAGGGAATTTTGCTGCTTCTCTGTCTTCATCAGACGGTTTGAAGAAACCTTCAATTGTACTCTTAACAAAGTCTGTAACTTTGCTGCTTGCATCGCCAAGGCTTAATGCTCTGATAGACTGGCTTGTAACTCTGTGGCATTGTTTGCCTGATTTTCTGAATTTGCTTGCAGCATCCTGGTAAGCTTTAATAGCCTGTGACTTTGAAAGTGTGCCTGATGCAGCATTTGAAGAACCGCCGTTGTTTGTTGAACCACCGTTAGATGTGTTACCACCGTTGTTTGTTGTGCCGCCGTTTGTAGTTGTGCCGCCGTTTGTGGTTGTACCGCCGTTTGTGGTCGTACCGCCGTTGGTGGTTGTGCCGCCGTTGTTTGTAGCAGCATTTGCATCTGTAGATGTGCCGCCGTTATCAACATAAGTACCGTTATCTGTTGTAGCGCCGCCGTTTGTAGCAGTACCGTTGTTGTTTGTTGCGCCGTTGTCAGCAACTGTTTCTGTTGATGAGCCTTTTACAAGGTAAACAACTGAAGCAATTGAAACTGCATTACTTGCAACGATTGTGAAAACAAGAGCTATTGTGAGAATAATAGCAATTACTTTCATATCTGAATTCTTCATAGGTATATACCCCTTTCGACATGTTGTGATTAAACATAATATCACATATTTTATTAGCAATATAAGATTAACTCAAAAAAGAAAAAAAGTCAAGTGTAATTTACATCAATTCCACCTGACTTTTTTATTTTCGTCAAAAAGCCGAAAAATATTTACATTTTTTGTATATTCCATATATTACGGGCATATTCATTGATAGCCCTGTCGGCGGCAAATCTGCCTGAACCCGCAATATTAAGAAGCGACATTCTGTTCCATTTTTCCCGATCTCTGAATGTTTCTGAAATTCGTTTTTGTGCTTTTTGGTAATCTGCGAAATCAGCTAAAACCATAAACGGATCGTGGTAAATAATAGTTCTTGAAATATCGGAGAAATCTTTGCCGTCTATTCCTCCGTTAGAAATAAAGTCAAGAACCTTTCTGAGCTCGGCGTTATTATTATAGTATATCTCAGGGTTGTAGCCGTTTTTACGAAGCTCGTTAACTTCTTCGGTACGCATACCGAAAAGGAACATATTTTCGTCCCCTACAGCTTCATGAATTTCAACATTAGCGCCGTCAAGAGTACCTATAGTTAAAGCACCGTTCATCATAAGCTTCATATTACCCGTGCCTGAAGCCTCTTTACCCGCAAGAGAAATCTGCTCCGAAACATCTGCGGCAGGCATAAGGCGTTCTGCATTTGTTACATTGTAATCTTCTACATACAAAACTTTAAGTCTGCCTTTAACATCCGGGTCTTTATCTATCATTTCGCCAATGGCTAAAATAAGGCTTATAATTCTTTGAGCCACATAATAGCCCGGAGCCGCTTTAGCACCGAAGATATATGTTTTAGGAACAAAATCGCCTTTTGGATTTTCTTTAAGTGCAAGATATTCCGAAACAATATTAAGTGCATTAAGGTGTTGGCGTTTGTACTCGTGAAGTCTTTTAACCTGAACATCGAAAATTGAATCTGTATTGAGAACTACGCCTGTTGTTTTCTTAATATGTTTAGCAAACGCTTCTTTATTGGATTTTTTAATCTGAGCAAGTGCTTCAAGAACCTTTTTATCATCCTTAAACTCTGCTAATTTAGAAAGATTTTCGGCGTCGTAAACAAATGAATCACTGCCCAAAAGCTCTGTTAAATACTTTGTAAGCTCGGGGTTTGCCTGGCAAAGCCAACGCCTGTGGGCAATACCGTTTGTAACATTTGTGAATTTATCGGGCGTTAATCTGTAAAAATCGTTAAAAAGTGTTTCTTTTAAAATGTTACTGTGAAGCGAAGAAACACCGTTTACCGTGTGGCAAGCGGCAACGCAAAGGTTCGCCATACGGACTACGCCGTTTGAAACAATAGCCGTTCTTTCAACATAGCCTGCATCGTGGGTACTCTCCCAGACATAACTGCGAAAACGGTTATCTATCTCTTTAATAATCTCGTAAATACGGGGAACAAGGCGTTTAACCAAATCTTCACTCCAGCATTCAAGAGCCTCGCTCATTACTGTATGGTTTGTGTAAGCAACCGTATTTGTAACAAGCCGCCAGGCATCGTCCCAACCGTAGCCGCATTCATCAAGAAGAATACGCATAAGCTCGGGAATAGCCATTGTAGGGTGTGTATCGTTAATATGAATAGCAACCTTTTCGGGAAGATTATCTACCGTATGATATACACGCAAATGGTGACGGATAATATCCTGAACAGAGGCAGATACCAAAAAATACTGCTGACGAAGTCTTAAAGACTTGCCCTCGGGGTGATTATCCATAGGGTAAAGAACCTTGCTGATAACCTCTGCCATGGCCTGACGCTCCATTGAACGCATAAAGTCGCCTTGATTAAACGACTTCATATCAAACTCAGGTGCTTTTGCACTCCAGAGGCGAAGGCAACTGATACCTTTACCGTCTTTACCTGCAACAAACATATCGTAAGGTACTGCATGAATAACATTGCCGTTTTTAATTTCTACATGGTGATATTGATTATCCCAAGTTTCGTGAAGCTCACCCTCAAAGCAAACATCTACTGCACTGCTTTCTCTCGGTACGAGCCATACCTCGCCGCCCGGCAGCCAATTATCAGGCAACTCGGTTTGTTTGCCCTCAATAAGCTTTTGACGGAAAATGCCGTATTCGTAAAGAATAGAATAACCGCGGGCAGGATAACCTTGATTTGCAATTGCATCAAGTTAGCATGCGGCAAGTCTGCGGAGAC
>JBJEPP010000088.1:0-24691 GCA_051881295.1 Acutalibacteraceae bacterium
TCGTATAGTCCATTTTTATTATACAAGTTTCAAATTTTTCATTTTTCATTCTTCACTTTTAATTTAACTTAACTCAAACTGCCCCGTATAAAGCTTATAGTATTTGCCTTTTTGCTCTAAGAGGCTGTCGTGGTCGCCTTTTTCTATGATTTCGCCGTTTTCCAAAACCATAATCGCATCAGAATTTCTTACTGTAGAAAGTCTGTGGGCAATAACAAAAACGGTTCTGCCCTCCATAAGAGTATCCATACCTTTTTCAATAAGGCGTTCCGTTCTCGTATCTATAGAGCTTGTTGCTTCGTCAAGAATAAGAACAGGTGTGTCTGCAACTGCCGCGCGGGCTATAGCCAGAAGCTGTCTTTGACCTTGCGAAAGGTTTGCACCGTCACCTGAGAGAACCGTGTTGTAGCCGTCAGGTAAACGCTTAATAAAGCTGTGAGCGTTGGCAATTTTAGCGGCTTTGACTATATCGTCATGAGTAGCGTCAAGCTTGCCGTATCGGATATTTTCTTCAACAGTGCCTGTGAAAAGGTGTGTGTCCTGAAGCACCATTGCAAGTGAGCGGCGCAAATCGTCTTTTTTAATCTTTTTAATGTTTATGCCGTCATAAGTGATTTTGCCGTCTTGTATATCATAAAAACGGTTTATCAGGTTTGTGATTGTAGTTTTGCCTGCACCTGTTGAGCCTACAAAAGCAATTTTCTGACCCGGTTTTGCATAAAGTGAAACATTCTTTAAAACATCCTTTTTTCCTGTGTAACTGAATGTTACATTATGAAACCGTACATCGCCTCTTAAAAGCGTGTATGTTACGGAATTATCTGCAGAGTGAGGATGCTTCCATGCCCAGTGACCTGTGCGTGTTTCAGATTCTGTAATATTACCGTCTTCGTCAATGTTTGCATTAACAAGTGTAACATAGCCGTTATCTTCTTCGTGTGCTTCGTCAATTACATTGAAAATTCTTTCTGCTCCTGCAAGCGCCATAAGAATATTATTCATTTGCTGAGAAACCTGAGATATAGGCTGAGAGAATTGACGGGTGTACTGCAAAAATGTTGTGAGAGCGCCCACTGTGAGTACGCCTGCAACACCGCCTGTAAAATATCCCATACCCGTACCTGCTAAGGATGTGCCGGATTTAAGCAGAACGGCTGCGCCTATGGCTGCTGTAAGAGTGTAGTTGATATAAGAAAGATTACCCATAACAGGCATTAAAATATTGGCAAAGGTATGAGCATTTGTAGCGGCTTTTCTGTAGTCTTGGTTAATGCTTACAAAAGCTTCTTTGGTTTTTTCCTCTCTGCAGAATACTTTAACTACCTTTAAACCCTCAATAAGCTCTTCAATATATCCGTTTACTCTGCCTACCTGCATTTGCTGACGGCGAAAATATTTAGAGCTGTTACCGCCTATAACCTTAATGACAAGCAGCATAACAAACAGCATAAGTATAACAAGGCATGTGAGCATAGGACTTGTTATAATCATCATCGTAAATATACCTATAACCGTAATGGCAGAATTAATAACCTGAACAAGACCTTGACTGACCGCTTCACGAATTGTATCTACATCGTTGGTAAAACGGCTCATAAGCTCGCCGTGGGTGTGGGTGTCAAAATACTTGATAGGCAATTCTTGAAGATTGTTAAATAAATCCTTTCTTAATGAATGCATTGTGCCTTGAGAAACCGTAAGCATAACACGGGTGTATGAATATTGAGCAGCCGTGCCGCATATATAAATAATTGCTAAAAGGACTAAATATTTGATGATTTGCGTGTAATCGTTACTGCCTGTTTTGAACATATCGGCAATAGTGTTTATAATCGGTGTTAAAAGGTATGTGCCGAATACATTTGCAAATGCCGAGAATGCTACAAGAACAAAAACCAATACTAAAAGACTTTTTCTTTGAGCCACATAAGAGAGAAGCCTTTTTACTGTTTTTACCGGGTTTTGCGGTTTCATAGCAGATGATTTTCCGTTTGATTTTTGCATAATAACTTCTCCTTTCTTATTGTTCTAAAGTGCCTTGCTGTTGAGAAACAAATACTTCTTTATAAATTTCGTTTCTCTCTAAAAGCTCTTCGTGTGTACCTACATCGTTTACAGTACCGTCATCTAAAACAATTATTCTGTCGGCATACTGAATTGAGTTTATGCGTTGAGCAATAATAATCTTTGTGGTTTCGGGTAAAAGGTTTTTCATACCCTCTCTGATTTTGCCGTCTGTAGCAGTATCTACCGCAGAGGTTGAGTCGTCAAGAATAAGAATTTTCGGATTTTTGAGAATTGCTCTTGCTATGCAAAGTCTTTGCTTTTGTCCGCCCGAAACATTCACGCCGCCCTGGCCTAAATCGGTGTTGTAGCCGTCAGGAAAGCTCATAACAAAATCATCTGCCTGGGCAATTTTAGCGGCTTCTCTTATTTCTTCTATTGTGGCATTTTCGTTACCCCAGCGAAGGTTTTCTTCAATAGTGCCTGAGAAAAGCACATTGTTTTGAAGTACCATTGAAACGCTGTCACGAAGATGGTGAATTGTATAGTTTTTAACATTGTGACCGGCTACCAAAACCTCGCCGTCTGTTGTATCGTAAAGCCTTGGAATTAACTGTACCAAAGATGTTTTAGCACTTCCTGTGCCGCCTAAAATACCGATAGTTTCGCCTGATTTTATGTGGAGATTTATATTTTTAAGCACATCCTCTTCGGCATTTTTACTGTATTTGAAAGAAACATTGTTAAAATCAATACTGCCGTCTGCAACCTGCAACGCTTCATCGGCTTCGTTATCGTTAATATCAGGTTCTTCTGTAAGAACCTCATAAATACGGTCCATAGAGGTTTTTGCCATAACAGACATAACGAATATCATAGAAAGCATCATAAGAGACATAAATATTTGCTGAATGTAAGTAATAAAGCTCATAAGATCGCCCAAAAGCAATGAGCCGTTTAAAATAAAGTGAGAGCCAAACCATAAAATGAGAATTATACAGGTATAAACCGAAACTGACATTACAGGGTTTGCCATAAGCATAATCTTTTCTGCAAAAACAGAGGCATCGCGCACATTGTCATTTGAAACTTGGAATTTTTCTTTTTCTTCTTTCGCACGGACATACGCTTTGACTACTCTTATACCTATAAGGTTTTCCTGAACATTAGTGTTGAGCTTGTCTATTTTTTTGAAAAGAACTTTAAATCTTTTATGTGCCTTAGTGCCTAAAAACAGTATTGCCGCAAACATAAAGGGAGCAATACACATAAATATAACCGAAAGGCGGGCATTTATGCTTACAGACATTGAGAATGCCATAATAAACATAAACGGCGAGCGAACAAGCATACGAATAGCCATCATAAATGCCATTTGTATCATATTTATATCGGTAGTCATTCTTGTAACCAGAGAGCCGGTGGAGAATTTATCAATATTTTTAAATGAATAATCCTGAATTTTATCGAATGTAGCCTGCCTGAGCTCTGAGCCGAAGCCCATACCCGCTTTTGCCGCGAAAAAAGCCGAGCTTGCACCGCAAATTAAAGAGAAAAGCGACATACAAAGCATTACAAGACCTACCGAAATTATAAGGTCGGTGCCCTGTTTATCGTTAAAGCCCATACTTATAAGAATATTTGCGATAAAGTTTGTTTTGCTTGTAAGGGGTTCGCCCGATATACCGCAGTCTACAATAATAGACATCAAAAAAGGTATAGCAACTTCCAACAAAACTTCAATTGCTACAGTGATAGGTGCAAGAATTGCAAAAATTCTGTACTTCTTAGCGTAAGATAAAAGTTTTTTAAACAATTTAATTTTCCTCCTGTTCATTCATTTTTTTGTCATTTTGTATATATTCACGAATATTGTCTGTAGGAATGTCCTCAGGATTTAAGTTTTTTTGAATACGGGTCAGATATTCAGCGAATTGATTGCACTCTTCCGCGGTGAAATCCCTGAACATTTCGGCGTCTGTCTCGTCACAGATGTTGCGAAAGGCTTTTAAAACCTTTTTACCGCTATCGGTTAAAAATATGTGAGTTTTTCTGGTATCTTCTTTATCCTGAATTTTTGTAACATAACCTGATTTTTCAAGGCGCTTTACAGATGTTGTGATACTTGCAGGTGAAACATGAAGCCCTTTTGCCAACTCTTTTTGTGCGCATGCATTATGTGCTTCGATGTATTCTAAAATGTTGGGCTGACCGTAATATAAACCAACCTTGTGCGAGGCTTTGGATATTTTATAACGGTGCATTCCCATAACATTTAACATACTGTGAACTATTTTACGATATGTCATTTTACCAACCCTTCAATAAAAAATAGTTAACCGTTTAATTAACTGTTATATAATACCACAAATTATTTATTTATTTTTCTAAAAAAGAAAATAATTATGAATTTTATAAAAACAATAAAAATACACTTAAAAAGAGCGGAGAAATATTTTGAATTTTGCAGAAAAAACACAGATATAAAAGATATATGTTGAGGCAAATTATTACAAATTTGGTAATAATGTACAAACAATAGGTGTCAATTTCCACCACTGTTTGAACAAAATCAATTAAAAAACCTTGAAAATAAAAAAATAATTTGATATTATTAAAGTAGTGTAATATAGGTACAGCCAAAAAGAGTCTAACCCTATGTGCTGTTTTACATAAGAAGTCTAAAGTGTGAGGTGCAGAAAGTGGCAGAGAAAAAAGAAAATTACAATGATTTCCCTTTGTATTTACTACATCAAGGCAAAAATTACAAAGCACAGGAATTTTTAGGTGCAAACAGAGTCGAGGGAGATAAATATGTTTTCAGGGTATGGGCTCCCCATGCAAAAAGCGTATTTGTTGTAGGTGAATTTAACGGCTGGGATAATGAAGCTACCCCAATGACAAAGTTGAATAACGGCGGAGTTTGGGAGGCTTATGTCAGCGGAGTTAAAAACTTTGATTCATATAAATTCCTGATTTACGGTGAGGACGGCAGACGCCGCTACAAAGCAGACCCTTATGCTACCCACGCCGAAACAAGGCCCGGTACGGCATCTAAAATATTTCAAAGCAAATACGAATGGCGTGACGGTGAGTGGCTCAAAAAACGCAAGGACGCAGATATATACAGCTCACCCGTAAATATATACGAGGTGCATTTAGGCTCTTGGAAGCTTCACGAAGACGGCAATCCCTTTACATACAGAGAATTAGCAAAAGAGCTTGTTTCTTATGTTAAAAAAATGGGTTACACTCATATTGAAACTATGCCTGTGGCAGAGCATCCCTTTGACGGCTCTTGGGGTTATCAGGTGACAGGTTATTTTGCGGTAACCTCCCGTTACGGCACTCCGGACGATTTCAAGTATTTTGTTGATGAGTGCCATAAGGCAGACATCGGCGTTATTGTTGATTGGGTACCCGCTCACTTTCCTAAAGATGAATTCGGTCTTGCTGATTTTGACGGTAAGCCTTGCTACGAGTATGCAGATATTCGCAAAGGAGAGCATTTACAGTGGGGTACTAAAGTATTTGACTACGGCAGAAACGAAGTTAAAAGCTTTCTTATTTCAAATGCAAATTTCTGGTTTGATGAATATCATATTGACGGACTGAGAGTAGATGCGGTAGCCTCTATGCTTTACCTTGATTACGGCAGGGAGGACGGCCACTGGATAGCCAACGAAAACGGCGGTAACGAAAACTTAGAAGCAGTTGCATTTTTGAAAGAACTGAATATGTCTGTTTTTAAAGAACACGGCGATGTGCTTATGATGGCAGAAGAGAGTACCGCTTGGCCAATGGTTTCAAAGCCCGTTTATATGGGCGGTTTAGGTTTTAACTTTAAGTGGAATATGGGTTGGATGAATGATATTTTAAAATATTTTTCTCTTCCGGGTATTCACAGAAAATACAATCACGATTTAATTACTTTCTCGTTTTTCTATGCATTTTCGGAGAATTTCGTGTTACCGATTTCACACGATGAAGTGGTACACGGCAAATGCTCGCTTATAAATAAAATGCCGGGCAATTACAATGAAAAGTTTGCGGGAGTCAGGGCATTTTTAGGTTATATGTATGCACATCCGGGCAAAAAACTTTTGTTTATGGGCAGTGAATTCGGTCAGTTTATTGAGTGGGATTATAAAAAGGGTCTTGATTGGCTCCTTTTAGATTACGAAATGCACCTGTGGTTACAGGACTATACTAAAGAACTTAATAAATTCTATAAATCCAATTCTCCTCTTTGGGAGATTGACTACTCTTGGGAGGGCTTTAATTGGATTGTAAGTGACGATATAAACAATTCGGTTATTGCATTTACGCGAACTGATAAAAATGACGAAAAAATAATAGTAATATGCAACTTTACACCTGTTCTCAGAAAAAACTATAAAATAGGCGTTCCCGATGCGGAATGCTACGAATTGGTTTTTAATTCCGATAAAAAGAAATACGGCGGCACAGGGGAGAGGCTCAAAAAGACTTACGCTTTAAGTGAGGGCGAAATGCACGGGTTTGAAAATACTATTGAGCTTACCTTACCGCCAATGTCTACCATGTATTTAAAACAAATAAAAAAACAGCAAACAAAATCAGTTACTAAACAAAAAACAAAAACTGCTTCTACCAAGAAGAAAACTAAATGAGCGAAAGGAATGTGACTTAAATGGCAAAAAAGACTGAATGTATTGCTATGCTTCTTGCAGGCGGTCAGGGCTCCAGACTCGGAGTGCTTACTAAAAACATAGCGAAACCGGCCGTACCGTACGGCGGAAAGTACAGAATTATCGACTTTCCTCTTTCAAACTGTGTAAACTCAGGTATTTATACCGTTGGTGTTCTTACACAGTACCAACCTCTTGAACTTAATGATTATATAGGAAACGGCAGTCCGTGGGATTTAGACAGAACTAACGGCGGAGTACATATCCTTTCACCTTATCAGAAAATAAAGGGCAGTGAATGGTACAAAGGCACCGCAAACGCTATCTACCAAAATATCCGGTTTATAGACAGATACAATCCTGAGTATGTTGCAATTCTTTCAGGCGACCATATTTATAAAATGGACTATGCTAAAATGCTTCAATTCCATAAAGAAAAAGGTGCAGACTGCACCATTGCAATGCTTGAGGTGCCTTGGGAGGAAGCGTCTCGCTTCGGTCTTATGTTTACAGATAGTGACGGCAGAATTACCGCATTTGAAGAAAAGCCTAAAAACCCAAAAAGCAACAAAGCGTCCATGGGCGTTTATATGTTTACATGGTCTAAGCTCCGTCAATATTTAATAGATGACGAGGCAAATCCCGACTCATCTAACGATTTCGGTAAAAATGTTATTCCTGCAATGCACGAAGTAGGCGAAAGACTTTTTGCCTATGAATTTGACGGCTACTGGAAAGATGTAGGCACAATAGACTCTTTGTGGGAGGCAAATCTGGACCTTTTAAATCCGAAGGTGAATATTGACCTTAGCGATAAATCATGGAAGATATACGGCCGCGGCGGGGTGTCAAGTCCCCAATATGTGTCTGATAAAGCAGTTATTGAAAATTCAATAGTTTCAGAGGGATGCGAAATTGAGGGCAACATTGACTATTCCGTTCTTTTCTCAGGCGTTACGGTTGAAGAGGGTGCTTCTGTTGACTACTCGATTATTATGCCGGGTGCTGTTATAAAAAAAGGCGCGGTTGTGCAGTATGCAATGGTTGCAGAAAACTCGGTTGTTGAAGAGGGCGCCGTAGTCGGTGCAGACCCGGGTAAATGTGAAAATAAAGACGATTGGGGCGTTAGCGTTGTCGGACCGGGCGTAACAGTAGGTAAAAACGGAAAAGTCAGCGCAAAATCTATGATTTCAGAAGATGTTAAGGAGGGTGAAACAGTATGAGACCGAAAAATGTTTTAGGTATTATTTACTCAAATTCGTATGATGCGTCCTTAGGTGCATTAACCGCAAGGCGTACTATGGGCTCTGTTCCGTTCGGAAGCAGGTATCGACTTATAGACTTTGCCCTTTCAAATTTAGTTAACTGCGGTGTTTCAAGAGTAGGCGTTATTGCAAACAGCAATTTTAAGTCACTTATGGACCATGTCGGAAGCGGCAGACCGTGGGATTTATCAAGAAAGGTGGACGGACTTTTTATACTCCCTCCGTATACTCAGAGCGAAGCAAAGGTAGGCAGTGACAGAATCTCGGAGCTTATCAGGATAATGGAATTTATTGAACATTCAAAGCAGGAATATGTTCTTTTAACAGATACTAACTTTGTTTGCAATATGGATTTAACAGACCTTTTTAACTTCCACACAGAAAAAAATGCAGATATTACATTGGCCTATGTAAACGGAAAGCTCCCTGACCTTTCAAAGGTTATGACTTTAGGTGTAGACGGCGATTCTAAGGTTACAAGCGTTGCGGTAGATGTTAAAACCAAAAGCGATGTAAATTACGCAACTAATGTAATTGTTATAAGAAAAGCGCTTTTAGAAAGACTTATCGGCGATGCCGGCAGTTTTTCGTATACAAGCTTTGAAACCGATATTATTCAGAAAAATGTTGAAAACTTAAATATATACGGTTATAAAGTAAACGGTTGGTGCTACACTATTGACAGTATCAATTCTTATTACGAGGCTAATATGGAGCTTCTTAAAAAAGACGCAAGAGAAAGCCTTTTTAACATGGACAGACCTGTTTTGACAAAGGTTCGTAACGATATGCCGGTTACTTACGGTATTGCCTCAAAATGCAACAATTCGTTAGTTGCAGACGGCTGCCAGATTTACGGCACGGTTAAAAACAGCATTATCTTCAGGGGCGTTTATGTTGCAAAAGGAGCGGTTGTAGAAAACTCTATTCTTATGCAAGACGCTTATGTAAGCGAGGACGCTAAACTCAACTGTGTTATTATGGATAAAAATTCTGTTATTACCCCTAAGAAAACTCTTAGCGGCGATAAGAGTTACCCATTGGTAGTGGGCAAAGAGATTGTTATTTAATTCCGAAATTCTTGAGAGTGGGTGGTAATGTGGCTATTTGTAAAGCTTGCGGTTGTAAAACAGATGATATTGATTTTGTAACTGTAGATTTAGGCGAAGAGGTTAAGGTTTGCTCATTTTGCGAGAAGCAGATTAACAGTATAAAGAATGCAGAAGAGTTAACAGACGCACAACGCAGATGGCTAAAAGCCGCATTAGAAAAAGATGTAGCAGACAGAGAGCAATGCATCACAGACTTTTTACAAAGTAAATACAGTGTTGATGAGCCGGCAGAAAAGTCTGCTCCTGCCGCAATTCCTTATAAGAATACTTCTAAGCCCACTGTTCAAAAGGTCGGCGGCTCTGCCGCTCAAAACAGTAAAGAGGTTGAAGCGTTAGCAAAAAGAGTTACCGCTCTTGAAAACGAAATAAAACAAATGAAACGCAAGCAACTGATTAAATTAGTTGTAGAGTTAGGAGTACCTGTGGTATTACTTATTATAATTTTAATAGTTTTCTTTGCAGGCGGACTTTACGATTACTTTTTAGAATTAGGTAATATTGTTGATATGATGTAATTTTTCGGAGGATATTATGAAAGTTTTATATGCTGCCAGCGAGGCACTTCCTTTTATTGCAAGCGGCGGTCTTGCAGATGTTGCAGGCTCACTTCCCCAGGCACTCAGAAAAAGGCTTATAGGGTGCAGAGTAGTTATGCCTCTTTACGATGGCATTAAAGAAGAGTTAAAAAATAATATGAAATTTATCACAAGTATTTCTGTGCCGGTAGCGTGGCGCAGACAGTACTGCGGAATTTTCGAGGCAAGAGCAGGCGGAGTAATTTATTATCTTTTAGATAATCAGTATTACTTTAAAAGAGACCGTCTATACGGTTATTATGATGATGCGGAAAGATTTGCATTTTTCTCAAGAGCAATTCTTGAGATAATTCCGCATATTGATTTTAAGCCCGATATTATTCACTGTAACGATTGGCAAACAGCTTTAACACCTGTTTATTACAGCACAATGTATGCCCAAAGACCCGGCTTTGAAAATATTAAAACTGTTTTTACTATTCACAATATTCAATATCAGGGCGTTTACGGTGAAGAGCTTCTCGACAATGTTGTGGGTATAGATAACAGATATAAAAACCTTTTGGAATATGACGGCGATGTTAATCTTATGAAAGGCGGTATCGAAACTGCAAATGCCGTTTCTACCGTTTCTCCTTCTTATGCCAAAGAAATTCTTGACCCTTGGTATTCACACGGTCTTGACAGTATTTTAAAACAGCGCAGTTACAAGCTTCGAGGTATTCTTAACGGCATAGATGTTGAAAACTATAACCCTGAAACAGATAAGGATATTTTCAAAAATTATTCCGCAGATAATATGGCGGGTAAGGCTGTTAACAAGCGTGAGCTTCAAAAGCTTTTAGGCTTGCCCGAAAAGAAGCATACACCGCTTATAGGTATGGTATCCAGACTTGTTTCGCATAAAGGCTTAGACCTTTGCAAAGCAGTATTTGACGAGCTTTTAGCCACAGAGGATGTTCAGCTTGTAATTCTCGGTTCGGGCGATTATCAATACGAAGAATTTTTCAGAGGACTGGCTGGCAGATACCCTGATAAAGTCGGACTTTGCATTGGATTTATTCCCGATTTAGCAAGAAAAATTTATGCAGGCAGCGATATGTTTTTAATGCCCAGTAAGAGTGAACCTTGCGGACTTTCTCAAATGGTTGCTTTAAGGTACGGCTCTGTTCCTATTGTTCGTGAAACAGGCGGACTTCGCGACTCTGTTCAGGACAGCGGCGATAATATGGGCAACGGTTTTGTATTTTCTTCTTATAACGCTCACGATATGCTCAATGCTATCAGGCGTTCAATTAAAGGTTACGGCGACCCTGAAGGTTGGGCAATTTTAGTCAAACGCGCAATGGAGAGCGACAACAGCTGGGGCAAATCGGCTAACGAATATATTAAAATGTATAAAGAACTGTTAAAGTGATTTTTCATATTGCTTTTTATTTCACAGATAAAACAATTGGGTTTTAAAAAAACTTTCGTTTTTTTAAAACCCATATCATTTCTTATATAATATTATCTGATAACTGTCATCAGTTAAACTTACACATTATTTGCGCCTTTTCTCATTGTTGTTTCTACCTTTTTTATAAGCGTTTCAATGCTTTTCGGCTGCGGACCGCCGTAACGCCTTGCAGTTACTGTTTTTTCGGGGAAATCGTTTAAATGGAATTCTGTTAATGCAAGCGATAAAGGTTGAACATATTTCGGATTAACTGTAAACCAACGCTTGGGAATATATCCCTTTTGCGCCGAGGTAAAAAGAATTCTGTAAACAATAGCTGCAATTAGTAAATCCATTGCGTCTGCGGCATTGGAAGAGCCGGCGCTCATACGCTCACGAGTCATTAAAGTAGCCCTGTATACCGTGGCTGTTGTGAATTTTTCGTCACCGTCAATATCTCCCGCGGTTTCGTCACTGACACCGGTTCTGCTGTCTGAGACGCCTAAAATATAATCTGTTGTTACTCCGTAATACTCTGCCGCCTTACATAAAAAAGATAAGCTGTATTCTCTGATACCTTTCTCGTAGTGAGAAAGCAGAGCCTGAGAAACCTCTAAATCCGCCGCGGCGTTTTTCTGACTGATTCCTTTTTCTGTTCTGAGTTCAACAAGTCTTTCATTATAATTATTCAAAATGCTCCACCCCTTGACAATGTTTCTTTAAAATTTTATAATTATACATAATACGAATGTGAATTATACTCTGCGTATAATTTTACACTATTTTTTAGGAGAAATCAATGAAAACTTATACAATTCATTTAATAAGACACGGTTTAACCCAAGGCGCTATAGACGGCAAATATATAGGTCAAACCGATGAAGAGCTTTGCAAAGAAGGTATTGAGCAAATAAAACAAATGAAAGAGGAGTACGGCTACCCGTACCCCGAGGTTGTTTTTACAAGCTCCTTAAAGCGTTGTATTGATACTGCAAAGCTTATATACCCTGAAAAAGACGGTATTATAATGCGCGGCTTTGACGAATACGATTTTGGCGAATTTGAGGGACACACAGCGGCAGAGCTTGAAAAATACGATGAGTTCAAAGATTGGCTTTCGGGCGGAGAGGATGCAAGAGCGTTAAACGGCGAAAGCAACGGCGAATTTGCCACCCGTGTTTGCAACGCTTTTCAAAACGCTGTTGACGGTATGATGAAAGCCGGAATTACCAGTGCCTCTATAGTTACCCATGGCGGTGTTATTATGAGCATTTTAGCGGCATTCGGCGTACCTGAGTTGCCAATGACCGAATGGCTCACTCCGTCAGCCTGCGGATATACGGTTCGTATAACTCCGTCTTTGTGGAGCCAAATTAAAAAGGTCGAGGTTATAAACGAGGTTCCGTCAATGCCTCTCACCGCCGAGCAAGAAGAACAGCTTTGGGACTATTACCCGGACTTGCCCGAAGACGACAGTTGGAATGATAACTTCGATGACGGGTGGGTGTAACCGGTAACAGCTATTAGCTGTGAACAGGTAAACAAGTAAACAAGTGAACAAGTAAACACTTCGCATATATTTAGAAAATATAAGACCGATAGTAATTCTAAAATCAGAGTTACTATCGGTTAATTTTTTATTTTGACTTTTCAGCGAAATTAAGTTTAACTAAAAGCCGTTAACTGTAATGCGAAGCAGTTGTATCTACCCTAAAGCGATAGCATTAAATAATATGCGAACGCAGTGAGCTATACCGAAATTTTTCATTTTTAATTCTTCGTTTTTCATTTGGCTTGTTCACTCGTTCACTGTTTACCGCTATAGCTGTGGGCTGTTAGCTGAATACGCTGTCTACGCCTCATCCTTTTTATCGATACCATTTTTACGGAGAATTGCAAGGGGTATAAGCACAAGTATTGCAACTACACCTGCGGCCAAGAACATTTCCGCACACGGTTCATAGTTTTCAATGCCGTTTTCAAAGTAAACGCCTTGAGAAGCTGCTTTACAAACCCCATCGCCTATGGCAGGACCGATTACCATGGGGATAAGTACAAAGAATATCATTCTGATACCTTGAAAAAGTCCGACTTTATCTTTCGGTGTATAGTCGCGGACTGTAGAGTTAAGCTGAATACCCAAAAGGCCGTAGCCTGCAAAAAGAGGGATTGCAAATAATGCAAATTCAGAGAGCTTGTGAACACAGCCTGCGCCCAAAAGACCCACAATAAAAAGTGCCGCTGCAATGAATATGGCTGTCTTTTTACCCACATTATCAATTAGCTTGCCTATTGCAATAAGACCAACAACAACGGCAACAACCGAAATTGCAACAATAGCAATCACTTTTGGCGTAAGGTAAGAAATAAGGTCTTCAATTTTAAGACCTAACGAGTGGTCGAGGTAAATAAGAAGATATGGGAAGAATACCTGTACAGCAACAGAGTAAATGCACATAGCAACAAGCGCAATGTAAAGCTTTGAGTTTTCTTTAATTACAGAGGGTTTAAAACCGTAAATTAAGTCTTTCCAATAATCGGCGTTTTCGTTCTTTTCGCCCGTTCGTGAATCTTTAAGAGAGAAAAGGCCTATTATACCGCAAAGAATAACAAATCCGCCTATAATAAAGAAAAAGTTAGAGTAACCGCCGATAAGGTCTATCATACCGCCGAAAATAACAACTACTACAAGGGCTACTACGGGTAAAAGCGCCAAAACGCTTTCTGCGGTGGCTCTGTTTTTTGTAGTTGTAACATCGGTTACCCAGGCGTTAAATGCTGAATCGTTACTTGTAGAGCCCACAAAGGTCATAACGCAGTCCATAACAATAACCGTTACGGCTGTTGCGGTAATAACCTTACTTGCATCTGTTATGTTAAAAAGATTTCCTATATTTGTTTTTGTGATAAATCCGAAAGACGCGGTAACAATACCCCAAATTAAATAACCTACAGAAATAAACACCTTGCGTTTATTCATTTTATCTGATAAGTTACCCATAATAAATGTGGTGACAACTGCAGTAACGGCACTTAAAGCAACCATAAGGCGTATAGCCGTCATAGAACTGAGCGAGCCTGAAACGGTGCCGCCCTCGTAAACAGTATTGTACATAAATGTATTATAGTACATATTTTCTAAATTCCAAGCAACCTGACCCACAAAGCCAAAAAGAACCAGGTTAAACCAAATACGAGGAGAAAGCTTGCTGTCGCTTTGGGTTTTGAGCTTGTTGCCCATAATATCACCCCTTGTTATATTAGTTATACAATATATTTATTATAAATATAAATAAGATTTATGTCAAGAATATTACAGTCGGGTTCTGCCGTTAAGGCTTTTGTTTTGAAGCCGTTTAAAATAAATTAAAAAATAATGTGTTTTTAAATTCTTTACAAATCACAAAATTAGTGGTAATATAATAAAATGTATATAACGAGACAGAGTATGCATTTGTGAATGCAGAAAGGTGGTTTTTGAAACGGAACATAAAATTGTACACGCCGCGTCTAATGTTATACTTTCAAGAATCTTTAAATATATAGATAAAGCACCTGAAGAAAATTTGCTTAAATTGGTAAACATTGCAGAAAAGCTTTTTAAAATGTTCCCTGAAAAGAACTTTGAGAGTATGAAAAAAGCACTCAAAGAAGGAGATAACTGTCATGTTCAAATGGCTAAAAACATTTTAACGGATGTTGACCGTGATTTGGTAAAAAGCCTTTTTGTTTCAATGGCTATTCATGCAGGTTATTACGGCACAAAAGCAGTCAGAAAAAACCGTGAAAAATACAACTGCAATATTCCTTTTACAATTCTTTTTGACCCTACATCTGCTTGCAACTTAAAGTGCAAGGGCTGTTGGGCGGCAGAGTACGGGCATTCGCTTCAGCTTTCTTTAGATGAAATGCGCAGTATTGTAAAGCAGGGTAAAGCTCTTGGCACACATTTTTATATGCTTACCGGCGGCGAGCCGCTCATTCGCAAAAATGATATTATTACTCTCGCAAAAGAGAATCCCGAATGTGTATTTTTAATTTATACAAACGCTACTTTAATAGATAAAGAGCTTTGCGATAACATAAAAAAATGCGGCAATATTACCTTGGCTCTTTCTATTGAGGGTACCGAAGAGAGCAATGACGACAGAAGAGGTGAGGGTGCATATAAATGCACTATGAAAGCTATGGAGCTTCTCAAAAAAGAAAAAATCCTTTTTGGTATTTCAATTTGTTATACCCGTAAAAATGTTGAATTTGTTACATCGGATGAGTTCTTGGATAAAATGGTTGAAAACGGCGTAAAATATGCATTTTACTTTAACTATATGCCCATTGGTAAAAGCGCTGTTAAAGAACTTGTTCCTACACCTTCTCAAAGAAAATATATGTATTTTTGGATGAAAAAAATGCGTAACGGTAAAACCGGCAAGCCTCTTTTTGTTATGGATTTTCAGGATGACGGCGAGTATGTCGGCGGTTGTATTGCCGGCGGAAGAAACTATTTTCACATTAACTCCAAAGGCGATATTGAGCCTTGCGTATTTATTCATTTTTCGGATTCGAATATCAGAACCCACACTCTTTTAGAGGCTCTTAAAAACCCGTTGTTTATGGCATACAGAAAAGGTCAGCCGTTTAACGATAACCATTTAAGACCTTGTCCAATGCTTGAAAACCCTGAGTTTTTACGCAAAATGATAAAAGAAACAGGCGCAGAAAGTACAGATTTAATTGAAAAAGAGTCTGCAGAAGAGCTTTGCGCTAAATGTGATGATTTTGCAAAGGAATGGGAGAGCGTAGCCGAAGAAATCTGGAATTCTACCACTCACCCAAAAACACATACTCAGTATTACAGGGATTTGCCCGAAAATCTTAAATAAGCTATAGCCGAAAAGAGTTGAACACAATATAGAGTTCGATTCTTTTCGGCTATAATATATTGCTAAATAAAAACACGGCGGAATTAAGTTATAAACTACCGCCGTAAATTTTTATTTATTGCTTTAGACACTCGAAAGATTTACCTTGAACTGTATTACGCATTATGTTACAATGTTATTAAAGGGGTGTAGTAAAATGACGCACAATACTTCACATTTTCAAAAGGTTATGGATGTAATAGAGCTTAGTGAAGAAGAAAAACAGTATTTTAACGGTATTCTTAATAAAATAGAAGCAGATACAAATTCATCTGCAGAATTTGACAGTATTTACAACGATTTTTTGTTTCCCGAGGTTTCAAGCTTAAATGGCATTTTGCCGCGTCTTACAGAGCTTGGCGAAAAAAACGGTATTCATGAATATTCAATTCATTTTTTGTTTCTTTTAGTTTGTACCGAAGAGCTTTTAAAATTATATAAAAAGAATAATATAGATGAAAAGTTGTTTTGGGATTTTTGCGATGACTTGCGTTGTAAATATATTGAATGTAAAAATGTTAAAGGTGTTTACGGCACATTTGTAGCCTGGTGGAATACTATGTTTTACAAATTAGAAAGGTTTGCACTGGGTAGATTTCAATATGAATTTTCTCAGTTTAAACACGAAGATACAACTCTCGACTGCGGTGTTGTAATAAAAAGAGGGGATAAAACATTAAATTTTCATATTCCGTCTTCAAACAAACCTTTTTCTCAAAAAGACAGAATAGAGTCGTATAAAACGGCATACAACTTTTTTAAGGATTATGTACGGGAGGACGGACTCATAATATTTGAATGTAGCTCGTGGCTTTTATACAAGGGTAATCTTCAGATATTGCCTGAAAACTCTAACATAAGGTCTTTTATAAATGACTTCAATTTAATCAGCAGTGAAGAAAAAGAAAACTTCGGCGATGCATGGCGTGTGTTCGGTAAAAGCGCAGAGCTTCCGCCTGAACAGTGGGATGAAAATACAACTTTGCAAAGAGCCTTCAAAAAGCATATTCTCAACGGCGGAAAAACCGGCGCAGGGTACGGAGTTGTAGTTTTTGACGGGGAGAAGATAGTTAAATAAAAGCTAATAGTCCACAGCTAACAGCGGCTTCGCAAGACGAATGAAAAACGGAGAATGAAAAATTAAGAATGAAAAATGAAAAATTTCGGTATGGCTCACTGCGTTCGCATATAATTTAATGCTGCCGCGTTTGGTCAGATATGACTGCTTCGCATTATAGTTACTTAATATAGGGAATATCTCAAAACAACAGCCGACAGCGTATTCAGCAAACAGCTAATGGCTAATAGCTTGTCAAATGATAAACGAAGAATGAAAAATTTAGGAAAGCCGCGGCACGCAAGCGTGCATTATATGCGGCTTTGGTGTAAAAAACAAGTTTTTTGCTTTTTAATAAAGTAAATATCTTTTTAATAAAGTAAATATTAAAAAGAACAATTTTCTTAAACTAAATGATAAAGTAAAAAATTCTGACGAAAATATAGTTATAAAACTAAACAATAAAACATAACAATAAGCCGAAAAAGCCCATCAATAAACAAAAGAACAGATAGTAAATTCAAACATTCAAAATTTGAATTACTATCTGTTTTAATTTTATTTTGTTAGAAAAGTAAAGTTGATTTTATCTCTGCAAGCACATTAAATTGTGCCGCAGGCACTGTGCTTGCACCGAAATTTTTCACTTTTAATTTTTCATTCTTCATTTAGTTTGCTGTTGCAGGTCGAATGAAAAATTAAGAATGAAAAATGAAAAATTTAGGAAAGCCGCGGCACGCAAGCGTGCATTATATGCGGCTTTGGTGTAAAAAACAAGTTTTTTGCTTTTTAATAAAGTAAATATTAAAAAGAACAATTTTCTTAAACCAAATGATAAAGTATAAAATTCTGAAGAAAATATAGTTATAAAACTAAACAATAAAACATAACAATAAGCCGAAAAAGCCCATCAATAAACAAAAGAACAGATAGTAAATTCAAACATTCAAAATTTGAATTACTATCTGTTTTAATTTTATTTTCTTAGAAAAGTAAAGTTGATTTTATCTCTGCAAGCACATTAAATTGTGCCGCAGGCACTGTGCTTGCACCGAAATTTTTCACTTTTAATTTTTCATTTTTCATTCGGCTTGCAAAGCGTTCACTTGTTCACTTGTTTACTTGTTCACCGCTGTCGGCTGTCAGCTGTTAATTTTTTTATTCTTTTACAAATTTAATAATATCAGATACCTCGCAGTCCAACACATAGCATAAAGAGTCAAGCGTTTTAGTGCTTATTGCTTCGCCTTTTTTCATTCGGTGAAAAGTATTTGCAGAAAAGCCCTGCTTGAAAATCAGGTTGTATTCAGTTATACCTTTTTTCAATAATGTATTGTAGAAAGGCTCGTAACTAATCATTGTTATCACCGATTTAATATTACCATACTTAATATCTTGACAATACTCAATAAATTGAGTATAATTTGTTTGGTATATTTGAGTATTATTTTTCCTGCGGGTGTAGTTATTTAGGGTTATAATAAATCAGTAATAGTTTTACCGAAAAATAAAAAGATATATATTTATACTAAGCAGTTTGCTAACGCAAATTGAATGAAAAAATTAAGGTGCAAGCACATTGCCTACAATACAAATTTAATGTGTTTGCAGTAATGAAAAAAGCTTTGTTTTTCTAACAAAATAAAATCAGAACAGATAGTAATTTGAAGAATTATTTGTTTAAAGATAGGTTGGTGGTTATTTAAAGTTATTTTTCATTGAATTTTTTATAATTTTTTAGTTTTAGAGAGGTTTTAACTATGAGAAGATTTTTAAAAAGCAGCTTGTCATTGGTTCTTGCTTTAACAATTGTTCTGAGTTCTGCTTTAGTAGGGCTTGGTGAAATTGGTTTTGGTTCTACTTTTGCGGTTAAAGCAGAAGCGGCAAGCGAAGGTGATTTAACATTTACACTTAATGACGACGGTGAATCTTATTATGTAATTGATTAAAAGATAAATCTAATGATTTTTTAAATTGGAATGTATATATGATAATGGAATAAATCTTTTAGCTAAATATATTTTGGGTAGCTCATTTTCAACAACAAAATTTGAATATACGGGCACTGTTTATGTAAAAGTTGAGTATAGAGTTGAATCCGATTATGTTATTTATTCATTGAAAGCAAGCACTTTTGAAGATACATATTGATGACGAATATAATAACAGCAATTTTATAGTACTAAACAAGATTTGTGTGGAGAAATAAATGATTCATGTGTTATGAACGGCGACTGTACGGTAGATTTCGGCGATGCTGTGATTGTTTCCAAATATGATGTGAAACTTATCAACCCAATTGTTTTCAGGAAATTTAAAGAACAATTATATACAAAGAAATGTAAAGAAAGGTGTTTTTATGAAAAAGTTTAAACAAATAATATCGATATCACTTTCCCTATTAATGTTGTTTTCAATTTTTCCGAGTAAGTCAATTGCCTTTGCTGCTGAAGCAGCAGGAACAGGCGATTATAAGTATATTTACACAGTCGAAGATTTAATTAATATAAAAAACGATTTAACAGCACAATACATTTTGAAAAATGATGTAGATTTATCTGGAATAGAATGGGTTCCGATTGGTGATACGATTGATTATAATCATAATACTCAGAACTTTTTCGAAGTGGATAGTGCCAATTATTTTACAGGCAAACTTGATGGAAATGGGTTTTCTATTAAAAACCTTACAATAAAAGCTACTGAAAGTAAACAATTAGAGGATTATGAGAACGATGTTAGTGAATATGGTTTATTTACTCATATTTCAGGAGCGGAAATTGTAAATCTTAATTTTGAAAATATTACTCTTTATGTTGATGTAACAGATAAAACCGATTTTACTGATGAACGACATATTTTGAGTGGTGTAATAAGTGGAAGTGCATCAAATTCCACAATTAAAAATTGTCAGTTAAAATCAGGTGAAATTGATGCTGATGATATAAGTGGTAGCTTTACTGGTTCAGCAGGAACTTCGAATATTGTCAATTGTATAAACTTCGTAAGCGGTTTTATGCGAGGCGGAATTGCAGGAGAGGGCGGAATCTTTGATGGATGTATAAACAAGGGCGATTTGTGTAATGCGTCTGGCGGAATAACCAGTACTCCGTCCGGTGACATAATAAGGTGTACGAATTACGGAAATATTAACACTAATGAAAATCAAGTAGGTGGTATTTCTGCTCGTGTGTGGGATTGCAACATTATAGGTTGTGCTAATTACGGTGAGATTACACAGGGCGTTGTGACCGGAGCCATCGCAGGAGGAATATTTGGAAATGGAAATCCCAGTAATGTATACGACTGTTCGAATTATGGAGATATAACGAGTTCTCTTTATAATTTAGACGGTTATATAACTGCAGAAATTGGCGGTATTTGTGGCAAAACTAATTCCAAACAAATTTCTAACTGTATTAATACAGGTGAGATAAATGTTATTGATACTGACGATTCTTCATCTTGTAATGCATACATTGGTGGAATTGTTGGATACTATGCATATAGTTCTAAAGATGAAGTAATATTTGAAAGGTTATTAAACTACGGAAATATTAATTTATCTGCAGAAAAATCAAGTTCTACCATCAGTGGAATAGTCGGATACAACTACGACAGTAGTCTCGCTATAAATATTAGCAATACATGTAACTTTGGTAATATAAGCATTGATGCTAACTTCATTACACAGTCTTGTGTAAGCGGTATCGTTTGCGGAGGAGGTATTTTTAAAATCTCATATGTTTCCAATGAAGGGGATACTAACATTACAGCAGATAACATTGGCTTAATTTGCGGCGGTTTGTTGTCACACTTAAATGCCGGTTCATCAATAACTGATTCATATAACAATGGAAATTGTACGGTTATCAGCAATAATTCGGATGAAGAATCAAAAGTATATGTTGGAGTAGACTTTGGAGGTATTGCCGGAATTATTTTTGATACGGAAGACTCAGCGACTCCAATTGTTATTAAAAACACATATTTTTACGGAGATGTTAATTTATCCGATGCTTTAAACATAGGAACACTATGCTCAAGAAATGTCAAAAGTGTACCAATCAATGCTGAAAATTGTTATACCACATCTACTCATTCAGCAAAGCAAATCGGCTCCGGAGACGACTGCGTTAATGGAAATATTCAAATAATAAATGATTGGTCTAATCAATCGGAATTCAATGGCTTCGATTTTATTAGTGTTTGGGATTTACAGAATAGAACATTTCCTACACTTAAAAGTAATAATCTTACAGATATCATTTTACCGGAAATTACAGTAACTGCAGGAGAGACTTTTCAAGTTCCTGTCGTTATTAAAAGCAGTGAGACTGTTTATTCGGGAAACTTTACTTTAAAGTATAATAGCGACTTGCTTTCTGTAAACTCTTTTTCTTACGGAAGCATTCTCAGCGAACACACTAAAAATTGTAATTTGGATCATCAATCAGTTGGAAACCTTATTAGATTTACCTTTAGTGGCTCTTCTGCATTGAAATCGGACGGAACATTAGTAACATTTACATTTACAGCAAAAGACAATATATCAGGTGTTGCCCCTGTACAGTTCATCTCCAATAGCATATATAATGAAACAGGTACTGCAATTGTTTCTAACATTACAAATGGTACTATATTGATAGAGAAAAAATTGGATACAACTGAACCTGTAGGTTCAATTAGCTCTACGAATAATGTTTCAACAACGCAGACGGTAACTCTTAAGCTTTCTGATGATGTTGGTATTGCGGGTTATTACTGGGGTACGAACTCAACATATACCAATAATACATACACAACAGTATCAGGTTCACCTACAAGCACAACGGTTTCAAAAACAATTTCAAGTAACGGAATTTATTATTTGACGGTAAAGGATAATGCCGGAAATATTTCGGCATCTGTTAGTGCAACATTTTATAAAACAACATTGGATGCAAATAACGGAAGTGTATCACCGTCTTATATAATTACAAAAAGTGGGAATTCATTTACATTTCCAACTCCTATAAGAAACGACTATACCTACAAAGGTTGGTCAATGTCATCGGATGCCACTTCTGGTGTAACAATACTTGCTCCTACAAGTAATACAACCTATTATGCTGTTTGGGAACAAACTGTGACTCCGACCATTACTCTTTCTGCCACATCAAAATCCATTACTATTGGTGATACAGCAACATTGATCGCAACAACTACACCGAGCGGACAAACCGTTACTTGGACTTCATCAAACACAAGTGTTGCAACGGTTTCAAATGGTGTTATCACCACAAAAGCAACAGGTTTTGTAACAATTACTGCAGAGTTCACTTATAACGGAATTACATATAGCAAAACTTGTGATGTTGTGGTCGTAGATCCAGAGGTTCACACGCATACATACGGTAATTGGATAATAGATGAAGAAGCAACTTGTACAGTTGCAGGCTCAAAACATAAAACATGTTCGAATTGTGGTGATGTTGTTATTGAGTCAATTAATGCTCTTGGCCACAATTACTCAACAGAATGGACCATTGATAAAGCAGCAACTTGTGCAAAAGAGGGCAGCAAATCCCACCATTGTTCAAGATGTGACAGTGTAACGGATGTAACTGTTATACAGCCTGATTACACAAAACATGAGTATTCTGATTGGGTTATTGAAAAAGCTGCAACTTGTGATTCAGCAGGAAGGCGCGTGAAAATGTGTGCTTATTGTGGCGACACGGTTTATGATGTTATTCCTGCACTTGGTCATAAATATGGTGATTCTGTTATAACAAAAGAGCCTACTTGTGTTAATGATGGTTCGCAGAGAAAAACCTGTTCGACCTGTGGCGATGTTTTGACAAATTCAATTCCTGCCGTTGGTCATAATTATTCAACTGAGTGGATAATTGATAAAGCTGCAAATTGTACTGAATACGGCAGTAAGTCACACCATTGCTTGAATTGTGATGATAAAACAGATATTACGGTTATTGCACCAACAGGTCATAAATCTTCCGATTGGATTACCGACAAAGAAGCAACTGTAAATTCAGCAGGCTCAAAGCATAAGGAATGTACTGTTTGCGGTGAAGTTCTTGAAACAGCAACAATTCCTCAGCTTACTTGTTCTGAACCTAAGCTTACAAAAATTGAAAATGCAAGCAACGGTATCAAAATCACCTGGGGCAAGGTATCAGGCGCACAAAGCTACAATGTTTATCGCAAGACTTATTCAAACGGTAAATGGTCGGGTTGGTCCGGAATTAAAACCGGCGTTACAGGTACATCATATACCGACACAACCGCGAAGTCAGGTACGACCTATGCTTATACAGTCCGTGCGAAAAATGCTGCCGGATTAAGCTCATATAACACAACAGGACTTAAAATCAAGTTCCTTTCAACCCCCAAACTTTCAAGCATTTCTAACGGCTCCGGCAAGGTGACTGCAAAATGGAACAAGGTAACGGGCGCAAGCGGTTACTATGTATACCGCCAGACCTATTCAAACGGCAAATGGTCAGGTTGGAAAAAGGTTGCTACAACTAAGGATAACTACTATAACGATACAAAGGTATCAAGCGGTAACTATTACAAATATACCGTAAGAGCATATAACGGTAGTTATATGAGCTATTACAACACAACCGGTTTAAAGACTAAATATCTTGCCGTTACTCCTCTTAAATCTGCCGTTTCACAAAAAGACGGAATTAAAGTAACCTGGGGCAAGGTAACAGGTGCAAAGGGTTATGTGGTTTACCGTCAGACCTATTCAAACGGCAAATGGTCGGGCTGGACTAAGATTAAAGCTATATCAAGTGGCTCAACTGTTACATATACAGACAAATCCGCAAAGAAAGGCGTAACCTACAAATACACTGTCCGTGCAACCTCAGATTCTTATATGGGTTATTACAATACAAAGGGTTTGCAGGTAAAGGATAAATATTAAAAGATAGTTATGATAGCTAATAGCTTATTGAACGAAAAACGAAAATGAAAAATGAAGAATTTCGGTATGGCTCACTGCGTTCGCATATAATTTAATGCTGTCGCGTTTGGTTGCAAGTGATTGCTTCGCATTATAGTTACTTAATATGGGGAATATCTCACAACAACAGCCGACAGCGTATTCAGCAAACAGCTAATGGCTAACAGCTTGTCAAATGAAAAACGAAGAATGAAAAATGAAAAATTTAGGAAAGCCGCCGCACGCAAGCGTGCATTATATGCGGCTTTGGTGTAAACAATAAGCTTTTTGCTCTTTTTAATAAAGTAAATAGTAAAAAGAACAATTCTCTTAAACTAAATAATAAAGTAAAAATTCTGACGAAAATATAGTTATAAAACTAAATAATAAAACATAATAAATAAGCTGAAAAAGCCCATCAATAAACAAAAGAACAGATAGTAAATTCAAACATCCCAAAATTTGAATTACTATCTGTTTTAATTTTATTTTGTTAGAAAAGTAAAGTTGATTTTATCTCTGCAAGCACATTAAATTGTGCCGCAGGCACTGTGCTTGCACCGAAATTTTTCACTTTTAATTTTTCATTTTTCATTCGGCTTGCGACAGCGTTCACTTGTTTACTTGTTCACCGCTGTCTGCTGTTAACAGTGAACGCTTCGCAAGTATGTAGAAAAAATAAGACCGATAGTAACTTTGTATTAGAGTTACTATCGGTTGAATTTTTAT
>JBJEPP010000089.1:0-1746 GCA_051881295.1 Acutalibacteraceae bacterium
GCTGAAAAATACGAGCTTACACTTGTAAAATAATCTCGAATTTTAATATTTTCGGCAGAGTGTTGCAAACACTCTGCCTTGAATGTTGTTATGTGGTATTTTAAATCGAAAGGGAATTGATTATGGCACCGGTTACTTTATCAACGGTTTTTCAATCGCTGTTTGAGGGGTTCATTGTTTCAGTTGAAATATTTGCGCTTACTCTTTTGTTTGCCATTCCTCTTGGGCTTGTTATAAGCTTCGGCTCAATGAGTAAGTTTAAGCCGTTAAAATATGTTGTAAGATTTGTTATTTGGGTTGTAAGAGGTACACCTCTTATGCTCCAGCTTATTGTTATATTTTACGGGCCCGGTCTGTTGGCAAACTGGGCACAGGGATTGGGCAGTACAAATCCTGTTATAATGTGGATTGCAAGTATAACCGTTATGGACCGTTTTGTGGCTGTTATTATATCCTTCGTGCTCAACTATTCTTGCTATTTCTCCGAGATTTTCAGGGGCGGAATAGAAAGCATACCAAAGGGGCAATATGAAGCAGGTCAGGTTTTAGGTATGACTAAAACTCAGGTTTTCTTTAAAGTTGTTTTAATGCAGGTTGTTAAAAATATTATTCCCCCAATGAGTAACGAAATTATAACACTTGTTAAGGATACATCGCTTGCCCGTGTTATTTCTGTGTATGAACTTATATGGGCAGGTCAAGCCTTTATCAAAACAAACGGTATAATTTGGCCGCTTTTAACAACGGGACTTTTCTATTTGATGTTCAGCGGTGTATTGAGCCTTATTTTCGGAAAAATCGAAAAGAAGCTTGATTACTATAAAATTTAAGGTCGGAGGGAGCTTTTATGTCTATATTAGAAGTTAGGGATTTAAGAAAAAGCTTCGGAAAGACCGAGGTTTTAAAAGGGGTAAGCTTTAGTATTGAAAAAGGCGAGGTTTTAAGTATTATTGGTTCTTCAGGTAGCGGTAAAACCACAATTTTAAGGTGTATAAATCAACTTGAAACGCCAAATAGTGGCTATATTTGTGTTGATGGCAAGGTTTTCTTTGACGGTAGTGAGGGCAAGGAAAACGCCAGAGAGCGCAGAATGCAACAACGGCTTGTAGGGCTTGTATTTCAGGATTTTCACCTTTTTCCCCAATACAGTGTACACGATAATCTGACTCTTGCGGCAAAACTTTTGGCAAAGGAAAAAGCGGATTACAAAGAAAATAAAAAGCAGATTTTTGCGGATATCGAAGCAAAGGCAGACGAGCTTCTTGAAAAAGTCGGCCTTTCTGAAAAAAAATCAAGCTTCCCCTGTGAACTTTCAGGCGGTCAAAAGCAAAGGGTTTCAATTGCGAGAGCATTAATGCTTGAACCTAAGGTACTGTTTTTTGACGAACCCACATCTGCCCTTGACCCCGAACTGACCGGGGAAATTCTTAAGGTTATAAAGAGTCTTGCAGACGACAATATGACAATGGTTATAGTAACTCACGAAATGTCTTTTGCAAAAGCAGTTTCAACAAAGGTTATATTTATGGATGACGGTGTAATTGCGGAGGAGGGAACGCCCGAAGAAGTTTTCGACAACCCGAAGTCCGAAAGAACAAGAGCATTTATCAGTAAGTTTGAGGATTAAGCGGTGAACGAGTGAACAAGTAAACAAGTGAACGCTTCGCAAGCCGAATGAAAAATGAAAAATTAAAAATGAAGAATTTCGGTATGGCTCACTGCGTTCGCATATAATTTAATGCTGTC
>JBJEPP010000090.1:0-24534 GCA_051881295.1 Acutalibacteraceae bacterium
GCATTAAAATATGTAAGCCGCGGCGGACTGAAGCTTGAAAAAGCTATGCAGTCATTCCCGATTATCTTAACAGATAAAATTTGTATGGACATCGGCGCGTCAACAGGCGGTTTTACAGATTGTATGCTGCAAAACGGCGCTTCTAAGGTGTATTCAATAGATGTGGGCTACGGTCAGCTTGCCTGGAAGCTTCGCAGTGATGAGCGGGTGATAAATCTTGAGAGAACTAATTTCCGTTATGTTACCGAAGAACAAGTACCTGATAAAATCGATTTTGCTTCGGTAGATGTTTCTTTTATATCCTTAAAGCTTATACTGCCTGTTATGTATGAGCTTTTGAAAGATGACGGAGAGGCTGTTTGCCTTATAAAACCTCAATTTGAAGCAGGTAAAGAAAATGTGGGTAAAAAAGGTGTTGTCCGCGACCCTAAGGTTCATGAAAATGTAATTACAACAATATGCAGTTTCGCAAATTCAGCGAAATTTCAGGTTTTAGGTATTGAACATTCTCCGGTAAAAGGACCGGAGGGTAATATTGAATATCTTATGTACATAAAAAAGTGTGACTGTGTTCAGGATTCTTCAGATGTTATATCTCGTGCTAAAGAATTAGTTGAACGCTCCCACAGAGTTCTCGATAAGTAGGTGTATTATGAAGTTTTATATTATTCCTAATATGACCAGAGAAAATGCGTCTTCAGTGACAAATTCATTACTGCAGGAGTTACAAAAGCATAATTGTGAGGTTTTTGCTGATTCTTCGCTCAGTAGTGAATTTAGCGATTTTTCATTTTTGAATTTCGTAGATGAAGATGATATTATAAGTGATGTAGATGTTGTTGTTTCTGTTGGCGGTGACGGTTCATTTATAAATTCTGCCAAAAAAGCAACCAAGCATAATAAACCTGTTTTGTGTGTAAATGCAGGTAAACTCGCTTATCTTGCTTGTCTTGAGGTTGATGAATTACATTTAATAAAGAATATTTTAAGCGGTGATTATATAATAGAAAAGCGAATGATTTTAGAAGCATCGATTATTGACAAAAACGGAGCTTTATTATATCATTCAAATTGCATTAACGATGCTGTTGTATCCAGAAGCGGCAGTATTCGTACCATGAAATTATCTATCTCCTGCAACGATGCACCGTTAATTAACTACTTAGGAGACGGTGTTATTGTTTCAACACCTACCGGTTCTACTGCTTATTCGCTTTCGGCGGGCGGTCCTATAGTTGATCCCTGTATAGAAACTATTATAATAACTCCTGTTTGTCCGCATAGTATGTTTTCCCGTTCTATTCTTTTAGACGGTGAATCGGAGCTTGAAATTGTTCACGATAACAGCGGCGAAACAATCCTTTCCTGTGACGGTCAGCCTGCCGTATATATACCTGAGGGTGCAAGCGTAAGGGTGAAAAAATCTGACGGTTATGCGTCCTTTATTAAAATAAAATCAGATACATTTATTGATATACTCAACAAGAAGTTTTAAGTGAGGGTTTGTTATGAAAAAGAAAAGGCATAAGCTAATACTCGATTTAATAAGAGAATATGATATCGGTACTCAGGAAGAGCTTTTGACTCTTTTAAGAGAGCGTGGCTGCAATGTTACTCAGGCAACCGTATCCCGCGATGTTAAAGAATTAAGGCTTTTAAAAACTTTGGGCTCAAACGGTATTTACAAATACTCTGCAGAAAAAGTAAATGAAACAGGATATTCGGATATGTTTGACGCACTTTTTCAAAGCTCCATGACCAAGGTTGACTATGCAGGCAATATTTGTGTAATTAAATGCTCAACCGGACTTGCAGGTGCCGCTTGCGCCACAATAGATTCAATGAATGTGCATGAAGTTGTCGGTACTATTGCCGGCGATGATACTATTTTTATGCTTTGCAGAACAAGTGAAGAGGCTCAGGGTGTAGCCGAATCCCTTAACAGAATGATAGGTAGGTAAAAAGTATGCTTTCCGTTTTAAATATTGAAAACATTGCTATAATTGAAAGTGCCGAGATTGAATTTGCAAACGGCTTTAATGTTCTCAGTGGCGAAACGGGTGCAGGTAAATCTATAATATTAGACTCTATTAACGCAGTATTGGGCTATCGTACCTCCCGTGAGCTTATCAGGACGGGTGCTTCTGAGGCTCGGGTTACTGCTTTATTTTCGTCTGTAAATAAAAATGCAGAAAATAAATTGAAAGAATTATCACTGCCCATAAGCCCTGACGGAAGCGTGCTTATTTCAAGAGTTATCGGGGCAGACAGAAATGTTTGCAAAGTAAATAATGCGCTTACAAATGTGTCGGCTTTAAGAGAATTGGGCGGTGAGCTTATCAGTATTCACGGTCAGCAAGATAACCGTGAGCTTCTTAACAGTGAAACCCATATTGCATATATTGATAAAATGGCAGGAGACCGGGAACTTATTGAAAATTACAAAAATTCTTTCGGGGAACTGCAGTCATTAAAGAATCAAATAAAAAAACTTACTTTTAATAAAGAAGAAATTGCTCGTAAGGTAGATATTTTAACTTACCAAATAGATGAAATTACAAAAGCCGAAATTACGGTAGGCGAGTGGCAAAGCCTTAAAGAACGCAGAGATGAGCTTATTAATTTTGAAAAAATTCAAAGTGCTTTAGGCGGTTGTTATTCTGCACTTTCGGGTAATGAAAGCTACAACGGTGCTGTTGAAATGATTTCCGATGCTGTCAGAGAAATATCACTTATTGCCGGTGTTTCAAAAGAAGCCGAAAAGCTTTTAGCAAGACTGAATGACCTATATTATGAAGCAGGCGATATATCGGATACCGTAAGGGATTTGTTGAGTTCAGACGGCTTTTCCCAAGCAGAACTCGAAAATATAGAAAACAGGCTGGACTTATTATATAAATTAAGTAAAAAATACGGTGAAACCGAAGAAGATATACTTGAATTTTTAAATAAAGCGCAAAATGAACTTGACGATATATCATTTTCAGATGAGAAACTTACAAAATTAAAAGAAGAATACCGTGTTAAGTCGGAAAATACTAAATCCATCGCTCAACAGCTCTCAGCTGTACGAAAAAAATATGCTGCTGTGTTTTCTAAAAAAGTATGTGATGAATTAAAATTCTTAGATATGCCTAATGTGGAATTTTTGGTTGATTTTAAAGAAACGGATTTAACCGAAAACGGCATTGATATTGCAGAATTTCTAATTTCTTCCAATGTCGGAGAAATTCCGAAACCGCTTACAAAAGTAGCAAGCGGCGGCGAACTTTCGAGAGTTATGCTGGCTTTAAAAACAGTTTTAGCCGATAGAGATGAAATTGAAACAATGATTTTTGATGAAATAGATTCCGGTGTAAGCGGCAGAGCCGCATTAAAGGTTGCTAAAAAACTAAAAGAAGTTTCAAACGGCAAGCAGGTTTTGTGCGTTACTCACTTGGCACAGCTTATGGCTTATGCCGATAATCATTATTTAATAGAAAAAAGTGTTAAAGGTAACAAAACCTATACATCTGTAACTCCGCTTGATTATGAAGGCAGAAAAAATGAAATTGCCAGAATTACAAGCGGTGGCGAAATAACAAAAACAGGTCTTTCTAATGCGGAAGAAATGATGAAAGGAGTTTTATTATGAAATTCGGTGTTTGCAGAGGTTTAGATGATTTTTCAGGTATGAAAGCGGCAAGTGCCGCCGGTGTAGATTATTGGGAATGCGGTTTCGGTCAGCTTGTAAATTACAGCGATGAAGAAATCTCTGACTCTATATCCATACTCAGTGAAAACAACCTGAAGCTGCTTGCTTGCAACGGCTTTATTCCCGGCGAATTAAAAGTAGCGGGCGATAATATTGATTACGGTAAATTATGTGAATACTTAGATAAAGGTTTTGAAAGAGTTAAGAATATAGGCGTTAAAAAAATTGTTTTCGGCAGCGGCAGGTCAAGAACACCTGATAATGATGATTATACAAAAGAAAAAGCAATGGAACAGGTTGCGTATTTTTTAAGTGAATATGTGTCGCCAAGAGCGAAAAATGCAGGCTGTATTATTGTAATGGAGCCGTTAAGATATAACGAAAGCGGTATTATACATACTGTTGCAGACGGAGTAAAGGTATCGGAAATGTCTGAAGCAGACAACGTTTTCGGCCTTGCAGACCTCTACCATGTTTACGGTAACAATGATGATATTGATGGTTTCAAGAGGTTTAACGGCAAAATAAAACATGCTCATATAGCCGAGCCTGTTAACAGAAAATATCCGGGTTGTTTTGATGACGAAAACGCAGTTACTCTTTATAAGGAGTTCATAGACGCTTTATCACTTGTTGGTTGTGATACTTGCTCGGTAGAAGCGGGCACAGAAAACTTCGCCGAAGATATTAAAAAAGCAATAAACCTTTTGAAATCCTTATAATATTGCGTTGACAATAGGGTGTCTAAGGTTTATAATAAAATTATAAAATTTGAAAGGGATGTCGAATATGGGTAAAATTTTAGTAATGGATCATCCGCTTATTCAACATAAGTTGTCCATCCTTCGTAACAAAAATACAGGCTCTAAAGAATTCAGAGCGTTAATCAGTGAAATAGCAAACCTTATTTGCTATGAAGCCACAAGAGAACTCCCTCTTGAAGATGTTGAGGTTGAAACACCTATCTGCACAGCTACAATGAAAGTCCTTTCCGGTAAAAAACTTGCCATTGTTCCTATTTTAAGAGCAGGCCTCGGTATGGTTGAGGGAATGTTAACTCTTGTTCCGTCTGCAAAAGTCGGACATATCGGTTTATACCGAGACCCTGAAACATTACAGCCTGTTGAATATTACTGTAAATTACCTGCAGATATTGAACAGCGAGAGGTATTTGTTATTGACCCGATGCTTGCTACCGGCGGTTCTGCCATTGACGCTATAACACAAATCAAAAAATACGGTGCAAAACATATTAAATTCCTTGGAATTATAGGCGCTCCCGAAGGTGTTAAAGCACTTTCCGAAGCTCATCCCGATGTTGATATTTTTATCGGTGCTGTTGATGAAAAGCTTAATGACCACGGTTATATTGTTCCCGGTCTCGGTGACGCAGGCGACCGTATTTTCGGCACAAAATAATTTTAAATATTATGTAAATTGCGGGGTTGTAAAAAACGAAAGTTTTTTACAACCCATTTTCGTGCTTAATTTGAACTTTCTGCATGTTCTGTTAAAACATCGTTTTCTCTGAATAAAAGAGAAATGCACCATATACCTGCAAGTGCTACTAATGTGTAGATAATTCTTGACATTATGGCTGTTTGACCGCCAAATAACCACGCTACAATATCAAACTTAAATAAACCGATACTGCCCCAATTAAGTGCACCGATTGTTACAAGAATTAAAGCAATTCTGTCTAACATATTTTCAACTCCTTTCGTTTATGTCTTCAGCATTATTTTGTGTAAAAATTTAAAATTTATTTATGTCCCTTTTAAGTCGCTGACAAATAAAAAAATTAGTTTAAATTTTGATATATGTATGTTATAATGAGTTTATAGTTTCTGTCGGAGGTTCTATATGTTACATTTAATTAAAGGGCGGGCAGGCTCAGGCAAAACTGAAATGCTGAGAAAGATTTTAAAAGAAAATATTTGTAATAATAAAAATACATTATTACTTATTCCTGAGCAGTTTTCTTTTGAAACAGACCGTGCAATATTAAAGGAATTCGGTCCAAAGCTTGCCATGCTTACTCATATATACAGCTTTCCGAGAATGGCGCTTTCCGAGCTTGAAAATGTTAACTCAAATGTAAGTAATATAGCAAATAACGGTGTAAAAAATGCCGTAATGAGCGAAACACTCAGTCAAATTCAAGATGAGCTTACAGTATTTAAAAATTTAAAACATAATTTTTCTGCAATCAGTCCTTTGGTAGATTTTTGCAAAGAAATGAAATACTATAAGTTAAACGACTCAATTATAAACGAAAAATTCGATAAAGAAGACAATTCATTTTTAAAGGAAAAAATCAAAGAATTGTCTTTTATAAACACTGCGTATAGCGCTCAGTTGACTCAAAGCTATTTTGATGATGCCGATATGCTTGATTACTTCGTTGATTTTGCTGTTGAAACAGGTTATTTTAAAAATAAAACAGTTTTTTTAGACGGCTTCAGGTCGTTTAATAAACAAGAATCGGAATGTGTTAAAGTTATTTTGTCCCAGGCAGATGATGTTTATATTACCCTGTGTGTTGACGGTAATTCTAAACCTTACACTGCGCTCAGATATATAAAACTTTTTGAAAACAAGCTCAGAGCGTTATCTAATGAGGTTAATGCATCTGTTGATGAGATCTTATGTGAGCAGAAGAAAACTTATTTTTCAGAAGATATTTCCCATCTGGAAAAAAATATATATTCAAATCATACTGTTACGAAGCAAAAATGCAACGGTGATATTGTTGTTACAGAGTGCAAGGATTTAGATGAAGAGTGTAAATATGTTGCCGCAACGGTTAAAAAAATTCTTCAGTCAGGCGAATATCGCGCTAAAGATATTGTAATAATTGAACGCACGGGCGGTGTGTACAAAAAGCATATTGTAAATGCTTTAAAAAGGCTTTCTATTCCCGTATTTGACGATAGCCGCAGACCGCTTTTAAACGAAACTCTTATAATTTATATTATGTCTGTTCTTGAGTGCGCGGCGTTGGGCTTTACTACAGAAAGATTGATGACTTATTTAAAAACGGGACTTACGGATATTGCTTTTACGGATGTTTTAAAACTTGAAAAATATGCGCTTGTCTGGGGAATTAACGGAACATCTTGGCTTAAAGATTTTACTATGAATCCGCAGGGCTTCGGCAAAACTCTTACTCCAAAAGATAAAGCATTACTTAATGAATTAAATGAAATCAGAAAAAAGGTTGTAATTCCTCTGGAGGAGCTTAAAAAATCTTGCTCCGATGTTGACGGTAAAGAAATATCAAAGTTAGTATATGAATTTTTAATTGATTTAAAAGTAAAAGATAAACTATATGATTTGGCTGTTTCTCTTGAAGAAAGCGGATTGTCTTTAGAAGCTCAAAGACAAGAGAATTCTTGGAATATGCTTATGAGTATAATTGATAATATGGCAAATCTTACTCAAAACAAATTCATATCACTTAAGCGTTGGTATGAGCTTTTTTCACTTCTTGTTTCTTCAAATGATATGGGCGAAATTCCGCAAGGTCTTGACGAAGTTCGTATTTGTGATGCAAGCAGATTCAGAGTTGAAAATATTAAAATTGCCTTTTTAATGGGTGTTAATAAAGATGAATTTCCTCTTGTATTTGTGCCGGGCGGAGTTCTGACAGACGCAGAAAGAGTAAAGCTAAAGCAGGAATATGATATTGAATTTCAGTCAACATATTTAGAAAATGCAGATGAAGAGCGTTTTATTTCATACTGCGCCGTTACAACGCCTCGCGATAGGCTTTATTTAACATATAAAACATCAGACGGAGCAGGAACGGCTCTTTATAAATCAGAAATAATAGATGCTGTTGAAGAGTGCTTCGAAGATTTTAAAATCAATTCTGCAAAAGAGTTACCCGAAGATTATTTTATAGAAAGCGAAGACACTTTATTTACGGCTTTTTGTCAAAATTACTTTAATAATACAGAGCTAAAAGCGACATTATTTGAATATCTTTCAGGCAATAACGGTTACTCCGGAAAACTGAGCGCCGTAGATGCCGTCAGCGGTAAATCGCCGATTGTTTTTAGAAATGAAAATGTTTCTAAAAAGCTATTCGAAAAAAATATTCATATTTCAGCCAGCAAGGTGGAAAATTTCTATAATTGTCCGTTTGCGTATTTTATGCGATACGGTTTAAATGCCGAACCGCTCAAAGAGGCTGAATTAGACCCTGCACAAAGCGGTACCGTAATACACCTTGTTATGGAGAGTATATTAAATCAATATTCTATATCCGATTTATTAAATCTTGAAAATGAGACTTTAAGAAGCGATGTCGAAAAAATACTTTCTGACTATTTACAGGAAAAAATGGGCGGAATTGATGAAAAATCAAGTAGGTTTATGTTTTTATATAACCGTTTAACAGATACTTCTTTAGCCGTTTTAGAGCGTATCAGAGATGAATTTAAAATAGGCGAATTTAAACCTGTTGATTACGAGCTTAAAATCGGCGATGAAAATATACCTGCTTATGAATTACCTTTAGACGATGGTAAAGTAACGGTTACAGGCTCTGTTGACAGAGTAGATTTAATGGAAAAAGACGGTATAAAATATCTTAGGGTAATTGATTATAAAACAGGTAAAAAAGAGTTCAAGCTTTCGGAATTGCTTGAGGGTCTTAATATTCAAATGGTTTTATATTTAATGGCACTCCTTAAAAACGGTAAAAAATACTACGGAGATGCCGTACCAGCGGGTGTACTGTATTTGCCGTCAAGAATAGGTATAAGCAATTATTTGAGCGTTCGTAATCCGTCAAGCGAGGCGGTACAGGCTCAAAAAACACAAAGCGGTAAATTATCCGGTATGATTTTAAACAGTCCTGTTGTGTTCAACGGTATGGGTGTAGATAAATTGCCGAGCTATTTTCCTGTAGGTTACAAAAAAGACGGTAGCGCAAAAGGCAATTATTATTCTCAGCATCAATTTAAAAGTCTGTCAAAAATTATTGATGAAAAAATAATATATATGGGTAATGCGTTACATCAAGGTAAAATATCGCCTATTCCTATAGGTAGAAACGATGAGGGATTTATGTGTAAGTATTGTTCATATAAATCTACTTGTATGCACGAATACAGTGACGAAGTAAAAAATATTGAAAAATTAGGACATTCAGAGGTTCTGAATATGTTAGGCGGTGAGGATAATGAGTGATACCCGAAAAAAATGGACCGAAAACCAACAAAAGGCTATAGATGCCCGCGGTATGCAAATACTTGTTTCTGCCGCCGCAGGTTCGGGCAAAACCGCTGTTTTAACAGAGCGTGTTAAAAACATATTAAGCAATACTGAAGAGCCCTGTTCTGTTTCAAATATACTTGTTGTTACATTTACAAGGTCTGCTGCTGCAGAAATGAAAGATCGTATCTACAAAGCTTTGGCTAAGTCTGTTTCACTTAATTCCGCTGATAATACCGACTATTTACGCCGTCAGATGACTCTTTTACCTACTGCGGATATTTGTACTATGGATTCTTTTTGCACAAAAATTGTCCGTGAAAACTTCCATCTTTCAAATGTGGGAGTCGATTTTAAATTGCTTGACGATAAAGATAATATCTCTTTGATGAATGAGGCTGTAGAAAAAGTGGTTTCGGATTTGTATGAAGAAAACAGCGATGCGTTTCTATCTTTATCCCGTATGTTTTTATCCGAGCGTGACGATAAAACTCTGTGCGAAATCATTAAAGAGCTTTATAAGTATTCTCGCTCGTATCCCTCTCCGTTTAAATGGCTTGATGATGTTTTAGATGTCTTTTCACCTGACAAAACACCTGACGAATCGGGACTTACCGATGTAGTTTATAAGTATTTATTATTATTTACCGATTACTATATTCCCAAATTGAATAAATGTCTTTCTTTAATTGAAGAATCGGGCGGTTTTGATCCCCGTTATTTTACAAGGTTTGAAAAGATTTGCGATAATTTAATGGCATTGAGAACTGCCTGTAAAAATAAAAACTGGGATTCCGTTGTATCGGTAATAAATGACGGCTTGATTGTAAAACCGTATGCAAGAAACGGTAAGGATGCCGATGAAGAATTAAAAAATTTAGCAAAAGCGTTGTTTAAAGAGTTAGAAGATGATGTTGAAAATATAATAAAACGGACTTTACCCACTGTAGAACAGCATAAATCGGATAATGAAATTCTGTATCCTATGGTAAAAGTTTTGTGCGAGGCCGTAAAGAAGTTAACCGTTGTTTTAGATGAAGCCAAAGCAGAACTTAATTCATACAGCTTTGACGACATTCTTCACAAATGTATAGATTTACTTGTTCGGTACGATGAAAACGGCGTTGAACATAAGACTCAGTTAGCAAAAGAATTATCCGAACATTATACTGAAATTCTAATTGATGAATATCAAGATACCAATGAGGCTCAAAACAAAATATTTGAAGTTATTTCGAGAAATAAGTCAAATATGTATGTAGTCGGCGATGTTAAGCAAAGCATCTACCGATTTAGGTTAGCAAGTCCTAACTTATTTATGGATTTAAAGAATTCGCTTTCAGATTATGACGGCAAAAATCACCCGTCTAAAATAATTTTAGAGAATAATTTCAGAAGCCGTAAAGGTGTAACAGAGACTGTAAACTATGTTTTTAAAAAAATAATGAGTACAGATGTGGGTGAAATCGACTATAACGAACGGGAATACCTTTATTACAGTGCTTTAGGTTATGCCGAAAAAGAAACACCCGATACTGATATTATTTGTCTCGATACTTCTGAAAATGAAGAAATTACAGAGCCGGGTGTTGTTGCCCGATATATACTCAATACAGTAAATTCAGGTGTTGAGGTAAAAGGCGAGGACGGACCTCGCAGGGTTGGGTACGGCGATTTTTGCATATTGTTGAGAAGCGCTAAAAAAAAGGCAAAAGATTATGCCGATGAACTTAGAAAACACAATATTCCCGTTAATACATCTCTTGATGACGAGGTATCCGAATTTAAAGAAATTCAGTTTTTAGTATCTCTCGTTAAAGTGATTAACAATCCTATGATAGATATTCCTTTAATATCTGTAATGATGTCTCCGATTTTCGGTTTTACCGCAGATGAATTATCGGAAATCAGAATGATTGACCGTAAATGCGAATTTTATACTTGTCTGCTTGAGTACTCTAAATCATCAAAAAAAGCAAAGGATTTTTTAGATAAAATACAATTCTACAGAAATATTTCTGTTGCGTACCCTATTGATGAATTTATCGGCTTCTTAGTCGAAGATACTGCGGTTTCCGATATTTTTTATGTAGCCGGAGAGGGAGAAAACAGAGTAGAAAATGTTAAAGGCTTTATTAAACTTGCCAATGACTTTGTTTTAACGGGCCGTAACGGGTTAAATGATTTTGTTAAGTTTATGAATAATGCCATTGAAAACGGCGCTTTAAAGCGAGTTGACAACGGTGCGTCTGAACAAAACAGCGTTAAGATAATGTCTGTTCATAAAAGTAAGGGTCTTGAATTTCCTTATGTTATTATTGCCGATTGTTCTAAACGAATAAACCGACAGGACAGTACACAATGTATGACTGTTGCAAGAGAAACAGGTATAGGTCTTAAAATAAGGGATGATAAGCTCTTTACAAATTACCGTACACTGTCTTCCGTAGCTACCGAAAATGCCGTTTTATTCGGTGAAATATCCGAAGAGTTAAGAATTCTTTATGTTGCTATGACAAGGGCTAAAGAGCATTTGACCTTTGTTTGTGATATTGCCGGAAAAACACTGAAAGAACGAGTAAAAATCAATACCGTTTTATCTTCAGGGGATGACGGTAAAATCCATCCGTTTGCTGTATACAATGCATCGTCAATGACCGAGTGGTTATTAACTGCATTTGCAAGCCACAAGGATTGTGGTTATATAAGAGAAGCTTGCGGTCTTAAACCCTTTTGCTTAAAAGAAGACGGAGATTTTTCCGTTTCTGTTATTAACGGCGAATTATTAAATGAAAATATCCTTATTCAAACAGAAGAAAAAAACGAAGCATTGCCGAATGTAAACAATGAGCTTCTTTATGATTTAACAGAACGGGTTAATTATGAGTATCCTTATGATTTTTCAGGAGTTCTGGCAAAAAGAACCGCGTCTTCTACAGAAAGCACTAAAAAGAATAAACAATATTTTGCAAGCACAAAACCGAAGTTCTTATCAGATGAGTTAAGCGGTGCAGAAAGAGGAACAGCCATCCATAAATTCCTGGAACGCTGTGACTTTAAAAAAGTTAAAGAAAATATTGACGGTGAAATATCTTCATTGCTTAACAGTAATAAAATATCACAAAAAGAAGTTGATGTTCTCGATAAATCGGCGATTTTGAGTTTTATAAACAGTTCTGTAGGCGAAAGGCTTCTGAGTTCTTCTAAAGTGTTAAAAGAGTACAAATTTAATATTATGAAAAAAGTGCCTGAATTGTATGAGAATGTTCCGAGCTATGCAGATGATGAAGAAATTTTAGTACAGGGTATTCTCGACTGTGCGTTTTTTGAAAATGACGGCGCAGTTCTTATAGACTATAAATCAGATAAATCCACAGATGAGAGTTATTATGTTTCAACTTATAAGAACCAGATGGATATATATGCAGAAGCATTAGAAAAATGTAAGGAAGTTAAAGTAAAAGAAAAATATATTTATTCCTTTATACTAAAGAAGTTTATATTAGTAAGGTAGAGGTGATATTTTGAAAAAGAGAGCTATAATAATTTCATTTATTGTACTTTGTATTGTTGTTATAGGGGTTATTGTATTTAAAACGGTTAATAAAGGTGATAACGCTGTAACCGAAACTCACAAATCTATTGAAGATGAGGCTACTATTAAAGCACAGGAGGGCAGTTATTCCCTGAAAGTCGTAACCGTGTATGACACAATTCCCGATACAGACGAAAAAGACCCGCCTAAAGCCGAAAAAGTTGCAGTTGTTGTTTATGAATACACAAATGACGATATTTCGCACGGATTGTCAATCGGTTCCGCTCATTTTAAAGCTTATGATAAAAAGGGAAATATGCTTGAACAGTATCCTCAAAAAAACTTGTTTGAAGCAAGTGAGGTAGGGGAATCGGGCACCTTTACCGCAAGCGTTGCATTTGCTTTGAATAATGATGAAAACTATTTGAAAATCGAGTATTACAACGATGTTGCGTCAGAAAAACCCGATGCAACCTATGAACATACTTGGTAAAAAAAGATACGCCTCTCACTTTCAAATAATGTGATTGGCGTATCTTTTACCTTTTGATGAGTTATTCAATATTTGATGTAAATACCGTGTCTGACGGATATTTACCGCCGTGCTGTCTGTATTTAGAAGCGCCCGATTCAAACAGTAAAACAAGTTTGCCGTCTGCTGTGCATATTCCCTCGGTCATGGGCGGTGCAGTTATTGTTTCTTTAAGTATTTCAGAACTGCAGGCATATACTTTAATTTCTTTGTTATCAATATTTACGGTTCTTACGCTGTCGTATAATAAAGCGTCATCATAAACATATATTGTTGAATTGTTCTTTCTGCCGTAGCTTGTTGAAAATACTGTTTTACCGCTTACCGTAAAACTCATACCCTGTACCTGTTCGGGTATTGCAAGAATGTAATCCGGAATATATCCGTTTTGTTCGGAGTTGATTTTTTTTACATCCGGCAGTCCGTCTTCCAGAATGTATCCCTCGCAATATGCGTAAAATGTTTCGCCGCTTTGAAGAGTTGTAACATTTTCTACATCTGCTTTTGCTTTTTTACTGCTTTCTATAAAGTCTCCAACCCACAAAATATTGTTGTTGCAAGCGGCAAAAGAGCCTAAAGTATTTAATTTAAAATTACTTTCAAATTGAACGGATTTTTCGTTTTCTGTATTCTTAAGTGTTTCGGTTGAAATAACATAACATTCGCTGTCGCTTGTTATGAAAAGATAATTTTCAGAACATGCTACGCCGCCTGCGTGACCGTAGTAGTAGCTGCCGTCAATATTTTTAAGCGTGAGGCTTTTTTGCAGTTTGCCGTCTTTATTTAATACCATAATTACAGACGGAAGCTCTGCTTCTTCGTAATATCCCGAAACAACAAATGCTTTTAAATCATCAATATAACAGATGCCTTGCGGAATTACTCCTTCAAATAAACCCGGTATTGTAAATGACGGCTTAAATGTTTTCAAGAATTTTTCGTAAGCATCGGTATTTTCTAAGGTATTGCTTAAAATAACATTTGTTTGTGTTATGTTGCTTGAAATTTCTTTGGTTTTCAATATATTCTTGCTGTTAGTACAAGAAGAAAACGAAACTGCAATAACTAATATTAAAAGTAATGATGTAAATTTCAAAAAAGTATTTTTCATAAATATAATTAACTCCGTTTCGGTTAAAAACTAATGAAATTTTACACGATGCGTAATTATTTGTCAATAATATACCTTTTGTGATATTATAAATTGTAAATAATAAAATAAATTGGTAAATTTAGTTATTTTTGCATTTTTACTATTGATTATTAAATTTAATGTGGTATAATGAAAAATCTAAGAGTTTGTAATTATAGAGGTATGGAGGAATTATAATGAAAACTATTGGTGTACTTACAAGCGGCGGTGATGCACCCGGTATGAACGCTGCTGTCCGCGCTGTTGTTAGAACAGCCTGTGAAAGCGGTATGAAAGTTATGGGTATCCGCCGAGGTTATAAAGGTCTTATTGAAGGCGATATGTTTGAAATGAATCTTCGTTCAGTTTCAGATATTATTCACCGTGGCGGTACAATGCTTTATTCAGCCCGTTGTCCTGAATTTGCAGAATCGGAAGTACAGGATAAGGCTGTTGAAATTTGCCATGAATTTGGTCTTGAGGGTATTGTAACTATCGGCGGTGACGGCACATTCAAAGGTGCAAGAGCTCTCACATTAAAAGGTATTCCTTGTATCGGTATTCCCGGCACTATAGATAACGACATTGCGTCTTGTGACTATACTGTAGGTTACGATACTGCACTTAATACCATTATGACTATGGTTGACAGAATCCGTGATACAACAGAATCCCATGACAGATGCTCCATTGTAGAGGTTATGGGCAGAAATGCAGGCTATCTTGCACTTAATGCAGGTCTTGCAGTAGGCGCAACCTGTATTCTTATTCCCGAAGTAGATTATGATATTGACTCATATATTATTGAGAGAATGAGAAGAACTCAAAAAACAGGTAAACAGCACTTTATTATTATTGTTGCAGAGGGTGTTAACGGTATTGATTCTACATCTCTTGCAAAATATATAGAGCAAAAGACCGGTGTTGAAAGCAGAGCAACAGTTCTCGGTCATGTTCAACGCGGCGGCTCGCCGTCTGTAAGAGACAGAGTTCTTGCAAGTCAGATGGGTTATTATGCAGTTCAGCTGCTTAAACAGGATATAGGCAACAGAGTTGTTGTTTGTAAGAAAGACAGCATTGTTGATTATGATATTATTGAAGCTCTTAATATGAAGAAAACCATTGACCTTGAGCTTTATAAAATTGCAAACGAAATTTCAATATAATTTCTAAAAATTACCAAAAAGGCAGTCCTGAAAATTCAGGGCTGTTTTGTTTTTTTGATTTATTTTCATTTCATATTTTTTATCTTTTATCACAAATTAAATTTGTGGCGGGGTGATAATGTGAAAAGAAATTTTTATTTTAAATCATTTTTATCTGTAACTTTAGCAATTTTTTTAATGTTTTCTTTTTTTACATTAAATACATTAAATGACAGCATAGTTGTAGATAATAAATTAAACGGTGTTACAGGCAGAATACAAGAATTCGGTAACAGTATAAAAGAATATTTTTCAAACAGTACAAATACCGAAAACCAATATAAATCGATAAGCAGCGAACAGGTATATATAGGAGGTTTTCCTATCGGACTTAAATTATACGCAGACGGTGCTTTGGTTGTTGCAACGGAATCGGTAGATACACCAAACGGTAGCATAAGCCCTGCCGAGAAAGCCGGATTAAAGGTCGGAGATATAATTAAAAAGGTTAATAATAAACAAGTCAAACGCAATTCGGATGTTTCTGATATTATTCAAAAAAGTAACGGCGAAAGTATAATTTTTGTTATAGAACGGGACGGTATTGAAGAAACAGTTTCTTTTAAAAGCGAATACTCAATAAGTGAAAAAAAGTATAAGGCAGGTATTTGGATAAGAGACAGCTCCGCGGGTATCGGTATGGTAACATTTATAACAAAAACGGGAGAGTTTGCCTCTTTAGGTCACGCTGTTTGCGATATTGATACAGGCGAAACATTACCTATAGCAAGCGGCGAATGCACCGATGTTGTATTAACCGGTTTTATTAAAGGTCAAAGCGGTCAGGCAGGGGAATTATGCGGATATTTAGAAAATAACAGCACCGGAATTATTTACAATAACTGTAATATAGGTGTGTACGGAAGGTTTAATAACATACCGAACCAAAGTGAAGCTTACTCGTTAGCAGAATATGAAGAGGTCACTTTAGGCGAAGCAGAAATTGTCACTACTATCGAAAATAACCAAATAAAAAGATATAAAATAAACATAGAAAAAATAAATTTCAGTGCGAAAAACGGCAGAGATTTTATTATAGAGGTAACAGATGAAGAGTTAATCAAAAAAACAGGCGGCATAATTCAGGGTATGTCAGGTTCTCCCATAATTCAAAACGGTAAAATTGTAGGTGCAGTTACTCATGTTTTTTTAGATGATTCAAAAAGCGGTTTCGGTATATATGTAGGTAGAATGTACGAATGTTTAAAATAATGTAATATTTTTCTGTTTTCAACAAACAATGCGACAGATTTCGACAAAATTCGACAAAATACCCCGAAGAAAGGGCGTAAATTCACTTCTTATGAGTTAAAGAATTGTTTAAAATAACGATAATTGTTGTTTGTTATTGATAAAACTCACTAAATGTGATATAATCTGCAACACGAAAAGAAAAGAAGGGTAATCAGGCAAATCCTAAGGCTTTTTAGAATACGGCTTATTCTTCTTATAGGATTTGAATTTTTGCCTAAAATCAAGAGGAGGGCGATTTTCACTATGAATAGTGTAAAAGTCTTATTAACAGACGAAAAGAATGAAGTCACGCAGGAATTAGTAAATTCTCTTCGTGCCAATAGAATGGAAGTTAAGCTTTGTTCAAAAAACGGATTGGAGCTGCTTAAAGCTATTGAAGAAACCAAACCCGATGTTGTAGTAATGGACGCATTCTTACAACATATTGACGCAACAGGTGTTATTTCCCGTTTGAATACCATGAATCCGGTAAACAGACCTTTAATAGTTGTTTTATCGGGAATTGATAATCCAAACTATGAACGGGAAATAATAAAAAGCGGCGTAGATTATTACTTTATTAAACCTGTAGAGCCTGAAATGTTAGCTCAAAGAATTATCCAGCTGTTTACTTGGAAAGGTGTTGGTAATAAAGGTAATAACTTTGAAGAAACAGAGGATTTATTAGTTACCATAACTAATATTCTTCATGATGTAGGTATTCCTGCACATGTTAAAGGGTATACATACGTTCGTGAAGCTATAAGACTGACTGTAGAAAATCCCGATATGCTTAATTCCGTTACAAAAATTCTTTATCCGACAGTTGCTAAAACCTATAAGAGTTCAGCTTCTAAGGTAGAGCGTGCCATACGGCACGGCATTGAACTTGCTTGGGACAGGGGAGATGTTGATGTTTTAAATTCATATTTCGGATATACAATTCAAAACCAACGGGGTAAACCTACAAATTCCGAGTTTATCGCAATGATAGCAGACAAAATCCGTCTCAAAAGGCGTGTTTCTTAAATTATTAACAGTGATTATCTTTAAAGGTAGTCACTGTTATTTTTATAATGTAAATAATATATAAATTTAGCCAATTTAACTCTTTACAATGTAATACATTTATTGTAAAATAATATTTGTAAAATTAGGTTAAAACTGCAGTATTGTGAAAGCAGCGGCAGTTGAAAGGGGAATTATTATGGAACCTGTTTATAAAAGACTTCTTCTGAAGTTAAGCGGAGAAGTCCTTGCAGGTGGCGCAGGTCACGGGTTCGATTTTAATGTTATTGAAGATGTCTGTAAAGCAGTAAAAAATGTTACAGATAAAGGTGTTCAGGTAGGTATTGTTGTCGGCGGCGGAAATTTCTGGCGCGGCCGTTCAAGCGGAGCTATGGACAGAACAAGAGCCGATAGTATAGGTATGCTTGCTACTGTTATGAATTCCTTGGCTTTACAGCAAGGCTTTTTAGATGTCGGTGTAGACGCCCGTGTAATGTCCGCTGTTCAAATTACAGGTGTTGTTGAAACCTTCGTACGCGATGAAGCGGTAAGGCATCTTGAAAACGGCAGAGTAGTTATATTTGCAGGCGGCACAGGCAACCCGTTCTTTTCAACAGATTCAGGTGCAGCACTCAGAGCAGCTCAAATAAATGCAGATGTTCTTCTTAAAGCAACTAATGTTGACGGCGTTTACGATAAAGACCCTAACAAATTCAGTGACGCTGTTAAGTTTGACAGAATCTCTCACGATGAGCTTCTTGAAAGACATTTGGCTGTTATGGATACGGCGGCAGCAGCTATTTGCCGTGAAAACAACATTCCTATTTTAGTTTTCAATCTTAACGATACATCAAACATTTCAAAAGCAGTCTGCGGTGAAAATGCAGGCACAATAGTTTCATAATTTATTTTTTGGAGGATTTATAATATGAAAACAGTTTACGCAACAACAAGAGAGAAAATGGAAAAATCAGTTTCTGCTCTTAAACATGAATACAACACAATAAGAGCCGGTCGTGCAAATGCGGCAGTACTCGATAAAGTAATGGTAGATTATTACGGTGTTCCGACTCCTGTTAACCAAATGGCTGCTATTTCAGTACCTGAAGCACGCATTCTTGCTATTCAACCTTGGGATGCTTCAACAGTAAGCCTTATTGAAAAAGCAATTCTTGCATCTGATATAGGTATTAACCCGTCAAATGACGGTAGAATTATTCGTCTTGTTTTTCCTGCACTTACAGAAGAGAGAAGAAAACAGATTTCAAAAGATGTTGCTAAATATGCCGAGGAAGCTAAAGTAGTTGTTCGTAATGTAAGGCGCGACAGCATTGATAAACTTAAAAAGATGAAAAAAGATTCAGAAATTACCGAAGACGATCTTAAAGACGGTGAAAACGAACTTCAAAAAATCACCGATGAATTTACAAAGAAAATTGACGAAGTTGCAGCTGCAAAAACTGCTGAAATATTAGAAATCTAAGCTTATGAAATATAATAATATTCCTGAATTCGATGTGTTGCCTCAACACATCGGATTTATAATGGACGGAAACGGCCGTTGGGCAACAGAGCGCGGTTTAGAGCGTTCAGAGGGACATAAAGCCGGTGCTAAAACTTATAGAAAAATAGTAGAGTATTGCTCCGAGGTGGGTATAAAGTATTTAACATTTTATGCTTTTTCTACAGAAAATTGGAATCGACCTAAAAAAGAAGTTGCCGGCTTGATGAAACTTTTTAAAGAATATTTAATGGATGGCGACAGGCAACTCTCCGAAAATGATATTTATCAGATGAGGCTGAATTTTATAGGCGAACGCAAAGGACTGCCTAAAGACCTTTTAAAGCTTATTGATAAGGCTGAGCGTGAAACTGCAAAATACAGCAAAATAACCGTAAATATTGCTTTAAATTACGGCGGCAGAGCCGAAATAACCCATGCAGTTAAAGAAATTGCCCAAAAGGTTAAAAACGGTGAACTGTCTTTGGATGATATTACCGAAGAAACCGTTAGCAACAGCATATACACCGCAGGTCAACCTGACCCTGATATAATTGTGCGGCCAAGCGGTGAATACAGAATATCGAATTTTTTAACATGGCAGTCTGCGTATTCGGAGTTTTGGTACTCAAATGTGTTATGGCCTGATTTTTCGGAAGAAGATGTAAATAGGCTTCTTTTTGATTATCAAAAACGCAACAGGAGATTTGGTGGGGTATAATTATGAAACAAAGAATTATAACAGCTCTTATATTTGGAATAGTATTTATAGGCGCTATGGTCTTAATGAACACAATCGTATTCCCCGTATTTATTGCGGCTTTAAGCGTAATCGCCGTGTGGGAAATTGAAAAGGCTGTAGGTTTAAAAAATATTTATATTAAAATTATTACATTGATGCTTTCCGGTTTGATACCGTTTTTGGTGAACTTTAATCTGAGTTTGCCTGTTGCGGTCTTTGGCAGTATCTATGTTGTATTGATTTTAATATTTATGTTAATAGAGTTTGAAACAACCAAATTTGAGCAGGCGGTTACGGCAATTTTTGCATCGGTTTGTGTACCGTATTCATTCTCTATAATGATTATTTTCAGGGATATTTATAAATATTTTGACAGTTATACTAAGGTTGACGGCGTTTTTCTGATTATATTTGCTATATTTGCCGGTTGGATGACGGATATATTTGCATATTTCATCGGTAGCAAGTTCGGCAAACACAAGCTATGCCCTAAAATCAGTCCCAAAAAATCTGTTGAAGGCGCTATCGGCGGCATAGTCGGAGAAGTAGTGCTGAATGTACTTTTATTATTTGTGTTTAATAAATTCTTCTTCGAGGGCAGTTCAATGTTTTCTTACGGTGTAATAATAGTATTAAGCATTGTACTTTCTGTAATAAGTATGTTTGGTGATTTAGCCGCGTCAACAATTAAAAGAAACTACGGTATTAAAGACTTCGGTAAGCTTTTACCGGGTCACGGCGGTATTATGGACAGATTTGACAGCGTCTTATTTGTTTTACCCGTTCTTTATTCCGCAATATATTTTATGAATGAGTTTTGATTATGAAATCTATAAATTTATTGGGGTCTACCGGCTCTATAGGTATGCAAACATTAGATGTAGCAAGGGCTCACAGCTATAAAATCAAGTCACTTACTGCATATTCAAATGTTGATATTATAGAAAATCAAATAAGAGAATTTAAGCCTGAATATGCTGCTTTGGTAGATGAAAAAGCTGCTGCCGATTTAAAAGTAAGGGTAGCTGATTTAGATGTTAAAGTACTAAGCGGTATTGAGGGAGTCTCCTTTTGCGGTGCTGAGGCAGACGGTGAAATTACCCTTAATTCAGTTGTAGGTATGGCAGGCTTAAAGCCTACTTTAGATGCTGTTAACGCAGGTAAAACCATTGCATTGGCAAATAAAGAAACTCTTGTTGCCGGCGGCTGTTTAGTTACAGATGCCGCTAAAAAGAATAATGTATCAATTATTCCTGTAGACAGCGAGCATTCTGCAATATTTCAATGTTTACTCGGCGCTCCCGCCAATAATGCATTAAAACGAATTATTTTAACTGCGTCAGGCGGACCTTTTTTCGGAAAAACTAAAGAAGAATTAAAGAATGTAACATTGAAAGATGCTTTAAAACATCCAAACTGGAGTATGGGTCAAAAAATTACCGTAGACAGCGCTACTATGTTTAATAAAGGACTTGAGCTTATAGAGGCTGTGTGGCTTTTCGGTGTTTCGCCCGATATGATAGATATTGTAGTACACAGGGAGAGCATTGTTCACTCTTTAATTGAATATGCTGATAACTCCGTTATTGCTCAACTTGGTCATCCGGATATGAGGTTGCCTATACAATTTGCAATTACTTACCCCGAAAGGTATGAATCACCTGAAAAGCAATTAGATTTGTGGGAAATAGGCAATTTATCATTTTATAAACCTGATTATGAGAATTTTCCATGTATGAATATTTGCAGAGACGCTATCACAAAAGGCGGATTATATCCTGCCGCTGTAAACTGTGCTAATGAAGAAGCTAATTTGTTATTCAGGCAAGGTAAAATTTCATTCAATTCAATCCCCGAACTTATTTCAAATGCATCTGAATATACTCCCGATATTCAGTCATATACATTAGATGATGTTTTAAATGTAAATGATTTAATGCGTGAAAAGGTTAGAGAATTATCTGATACATAACACTTGGAGGTGTTTAAAATAGCAGCTATTTGGAGCAGTATATGGCCGTATTTATTAGCTATATTTTTATTTGGAATTATAATAGTTATTCATGAATTCGGTCATTTTTCTTTTGCAAAATTATTTAAAGTTAAGGTAAATGAATTTTCAATAGGAATGGGACCTAAGCTTTTTCAAAAGCAAAAAGGGGAGACTGCATATAGTGTTCGTCTTTTTCCCATCGGCGGGTTTGTCAGTATGGAGGGTGAAGATGAACAAAGTGATGATGAAAATGCCTTTAATAACAAGCCGGCATGGCAACGCTTTATTATAGTTGCCGCAGGTGCTGTTTTAAACATGCTTCTCGGTATTCTTGTTGTTGCTATTTGTCTTTCTTGCAGTGAATTAGTTGGTAGCAGAACTATTCATAGCTTTATGGTTGATGCAACCAGTTCACAAAGCGGATTGCAAGTCGGAGACGAAATAGTTAAAATCAACGGAACACATGTTTACTCCTCTAAAGGTGTAGCGTACAATTTTGTCAGAGATGTTGACGATAAACTTGATATAACCGTTATTCGTGACGGTGAAAAAGTTACTTTAAAAGATGTTAAATTTAATCAGTTTGAGTATGAAGGTAAGCTTTACATTCAACAAGATTTCTATTTAGTAGGTGAAGAGCCTACTTTCTTGAATGTATTAGAAAATTCTTTCAGAGAAACTGCGTCTATAGTACAAATGGTCAGACTTAGTTTAGTCGATTTGTGTACCGGAAAATACGGTATGAAAGATGTTTCCGGTCCTATAGGTACAATTTCTGCTATAGCAGAAAACACTGCAGAGCCTGAAGCGTTCTCTGATAAAATCCTTACAGCATTAAATTTTCTTTCTATGATTACAATAAATGTAGGTATGTTCAATCTTTTACCTATTCCGGCTTTAGACGGCGGCAGATTATTTTTTATAATTATAGAAATGATTACAAGACGAAGTATTCCGAAAAAGTCAGAGGCAATAGTCCATACAATTGGTCTTATTTTGTTGCTGATTTTAATGGTTGTAATATCAATAAGCGATGTAATAAATATATTTTAGCGGTGAATTAAAGTGAACAGAAGAGTATCAAAACAAGTTAAAGTAGGTAATATAGCAATAGGCGGTAATGCACCTATTGTTATTCAGTCAATGTTAAATGCAAGAGCAGACGATTTTGACGGCAACTTAAAACAACTGAAAGTATTAGAAGACGCAGGCTGTGAAATTATTCGCATGGCAGTGCCTGATATGGAGGCTGTAAGAGTTTTAGGTAAGCTTAAAGAATATGCCAAAATTCCGCTTGTTGCCGATATTCATTTTGATTATAAGCTGGCCCTTGAAAGCCTGAATGCAGGTGTTGATAAAATAAGAATTAACCCCGGTAACATAGGCTCTGCCGATAAGGTGTTTGCCGTAGCAGATGCTTGTTCTTTGAAAAATGTGCCAATTAGAATTGGTGTAAATTCAGGTTCAGTAGAAAAGGATTTGTTAGAAAAATTCGGCGGAGCAACTCCTGAAGCAATGGTAGAAAGTGCATTCCGTCATGTAAAGCTTCTTGAAGACTGCGATTTTTATAATACGGTTATTTCAATTAAATCTTCAAATGTTAATAATATGGTTAAAGCCTATTCGCTTGTAGCAGAGCGTTGCGATTACCCGTTGCATTTAGGAGTTACCGAAGCGGGTACAGAGCGTAGCGCGTTAATAAAATCGTCAATAGGTATCGGCTCGCTTCTTTTAAACGGCATTGGCGATACGGTCAGAGTATCTATAACAGACGACCCTGTTAAAGAGATTTATGCGGCTCGCGATATACTTAAAGCCTTAAATATAAGGGTAGAAACACCTCAAATAGTTTCCTGTCCTACCTGCGGCAGAACCGGAATTGATTTAGTTTCTTTAGCCAATCAAGTTGAAAAAGCTGTTCAAAACATTAAAAAACCTGTTAAAATTGCTGTTATGGGTTGTGTTGTTAACGGTCCCGGAGAAGCTAAAGAGGCCGATATAGGCGTAGCCGGCGGTGACGGTGTCGGTGTTATATTTAAAAAAGGCGAGATTTTAAAAAAAGTTCCTGAAAGCGATATTGTTAAGGAACTGTTATGTGAGATAGATAAATTATGAGAAGTAATTTTTTAGATATTTTCGGTGAATACATATCAACCGAAAAATACAGAAATATGTTACAAAATTCTGAGTTTGCAGATTTAGTAATCAATAAAGAAAAACAAGAATTATATGCTACTATATATGTAGATAGCTTTAACAATATAATGTGTCTTAAAGCCGTTTCTAATGAAATTAAAAGTGCTTTAAAGTTCAAAAAAGCGGAATTTTTCTTTATTTTACCTCCCGAAGCGTTAAACGAAAGCTGTTTTCCTATGCTTTTAAAGGTAATGAGAGTTAATGTTCCTCAAACTAACGGATTTTTAGACGATATAAAAACATCCTTTGACGGTGAAACCTTTACGGTAGAATTTTTAAAAGGCGGCAAAGATATTTGCGTTAATTCGGGTGCGGATAAATTTCTTGAGAACTACATTTTCGAACATTTTAACAGAAAAATAATCGTTGAATTTACAGGTGAAGATTCAAAAGAAGAAGATTTTTTAAGGAAGCAACAAGAAATTGATAATTCAAACATGTCTTACAGACCGTCTGCTGAGTATGAGAATTTTCCCGATGTTCCTGTTGATTTTAACACAGTAAAAATTATTATAGGTAATAATTTTAAATATACCAAAC
>JBJEPP010000091.1:0-6686 GCA_051881295.1 Acutalibacteraceae bacterium
CTAATAAAAACGCAGTCGGTATTGAGGTTCCCAATGCAGAAAAAACAATGGTTACTCTCAGAGAAATTATTGATACACCTGTATATCAAAAATCCAAATCAAAGCTTAATGTTGCTTTGGGCAGAGATATTCAGGGCGTTCCGACTTGTGCCGACCTTTCAAAAATGCCTCACTTGCTTGTGGCAGGTACCACGGGTTCGGGTAAATCCGTTTGCCTTAACACTATGATAATAAGCTTGCTTTATAATGCTACCCCTGACGAAGTTAAGCTTATAATGATAGACCCTAAAAAAGTTGAGTTTACCGTTTATCGCTCCATTCCTCACTTGCTTGTACCGGTTGTATCCGATCCGCGCAAAGCTGCAGGCGCACTTTCTTGGGCTGTTGCCGAAATGGACAAGCGTTACGCATTATTTGCAGATAACGGTGTAAGAAACTTAGAGGGTTATAATAACTACGCTGTTGCAGAGGGCTTACCTAAAATGCCTCAGATAGTGATTGTTATTGATGAGCTTGCCGATTTAATGATGGCGGCTTCTAACGAGGTAGAGGATTCTATTTGCCGACTTGCTCAAAAAGCCCGTGCGGCAGGTATGCATCTTATTGTTGCTACGCAAAGACCGTCTGTAGATGTTATTACAGGTCTTATTAAAGCAAATATTCCCAGCCGTATTGCATTCGCTGTTAAGTCAAGTGTTGACTCCAGAACTATTATAGATACTCAGGGTGCAGAAAAACTTCTCGGTAACGGAGATATGCTTTACTGCCCTGTAGGTCTTTCAAAGCCCGTTCGCGTGCAGGGCTCTTATGTTTCGGACGATGAAATATCAAATGTTATAGATTTTATTACCTCTCAGGGTGATGTTAAGTATGACGATGCTGTTATGCGCGAAATTGAACTTAAAGCGGCACAAGAGGGTAAAAAGAAAAATGCTGTTTCAGAAGACAGCGATATACCGAGCGGTGATTATGAGGATGAGGTTTTTCCTAAAGCAGTAGAAGTAGTTGTAGAAGCAGGTATGGCGTCTACAACACTTCTCCAAAGAAAACTCAAACTCGGCTACGCAAGAGCCGCAAGAGTTATGGATGAGCTCGAAGATAAAGGTATTGTAGGTCCTCACGAGGGCAGTAAACCCCGTAAAGTGCTTATTACTAAAGAACAGTGGTATCAGATGCAGGCTACATCTCAGTCAGCTGCTCCTAAGCAGTTAAGTGTAGATGATATACCCGTTAACGAGCCAACGGTTCAGGCAGATAATACAGCAGCTTCAAATTCAAATTACTTCGGCTCAGCCGTTAATAACAGTAATTATAATGTTGAGGAAGAATAATGGATATTTTTGTAGAGTATATAGACGGCGATTATGCCGTTTGCCGCTTACCTGATAAGGATAAAAATATTATAAGATTACCTTTGAGAGAGCTTCCGAAAGAAGCTTCTGCTTTAAAGGTAATAACTATGCGGGATAACGGCTCTTTCTATTACAACAAATATGCCGTTGAAACAAGAATGAAACAAATAGTAAGGCATTTGAAGTATAAAAAGTATAGTTTGGTTTAAATTATATTTGGTTGAAATAATTTACAAAAAACTATTGCTTTTTTTGTAAAATAGTGATATACTTCTGTGGTAAAAAACTCACACAGGGTAGATTACAGGTGTCGTGTGCATCTTTGATGTGGTGCTTGTGAGTCGAAACCTTGTGGCGGTTTAACAAAAAGGAGGACAAAATTATGTCAGTAGTTTCAATGAAACAATTACTCGAAGCAGGTGTTCATTTCGGTCACCAAACAAGAAGATGGAATCCAAAAATGGGTCAGTACATCTTCACTGAAAGAAATGGTATTTATATCATTGACCTTCAGAAAACCGTTAAAAAGCTTGAAGAAGCTTACACATTCATTAACCAAATCGCTCAAGAGGGCGGCGAGGTGCTTTTCGTAGGTACTAAAAAACAGGCTCAGGATTCTATTAAAGAAGAAGCAGAGCGTTGCGGTATGCCTTATGTAAATGCCCGTTGGCTCGGCGGTATGCTTACAAACTTCAACACAATCAAGAAGAGAATTAAAAGACTTGCTCAGCTCAACGCTATGGAAGCTGACGGCACATTCGATCTTCTTCCTAAAAAAGAAGTTAGCAAGCTTATGCTCGAAAGAGAAAAACTTGAAAAATTTATGGGCGGCATTACAGAAATGAAAAAAATGCCGGCTGCTATGTTCATTGTAGACCCTAAAAAAGAAAACATTGCTGTTCTCGAAGCTAAAAAACTCGGCATCCCGACAGTAGCTATTGTTGATACAAACTGCGACCCTGACGATATTGATTATGTTATTCCGGGTAATGATGATGCTATCCGTGCGGTAAAACTTATTGCAGGCGCTATGGCTGATGCTATAATTGCAGGCCGTCAAGGCGAGCAAACAGAAGATGTTGCCGAAGATGTTGCTGAAGAAGAAGCAGTAGAAACAGCAGAAGCAGCTGAATAATTAAAGTTATAATTTTTAAGGTGGAAGAAAACTAATCTTTCACCTTGTTTTTAAAAGGAGGAAACACCAATGGCATTTACAGCTCAAGATGTAAAGAATTTAAGAGAAAAAACAGGCGTTGGTATGATGGAGTGTAAAAAAGCACTTACAGAAGCTGACGGCGATATGGATAAGGCTTTTGAATATCTTCGTGAAAGAGGCCTTGCAGCAGCAACAAAAAAAGCAAGCAGAGTTGCAGCAGAAGGTGCAATCATTGCTTATACGGATGAAGCTACAAAAACAACTGTTCTTCTTGAGATTAACTCAGAAACAGATTTTGTTGGTAAAAACGATAAATTCCAGGCTTTTGGTAACGATGTTGCTAAAACAGTTGCAGAAAACAAACCTGCATCGGTTGAAGAGCTTTTAGCTCTCAAACTTTGCGGTTCAGACAGAACAGTTGAAGAAAATCTTCACGATATGGTTCTTTCAATCGGTGAAAATCTTAAAATTCGCCGTTTCGAAATTGTTGAGGGTGATGTTGTAACATACATTCACGGCGGCGGCGCTGTTGGTGTTGCAGTTCAGTTTGAAACAAATCTCAGCGACAAAGCAGAATTTGTTGCAATGGGTAAGAATATTGCTATGCAGATTGCAGCAATGTCTCCTGAATATCTCAGCAAGGATTGTATTTCAGCCGATGAACTTGAAAAAATGAAGAATATTACTATTGAAAGTTCTCTTAATAAACCTGATTCACTTCCTAAGCCTATCCAGGCAAAACTTTTCGATAAGGCTTGCAGCGAAAAACTTTTCAGTGATGAAGATATTGCTGCTTACGAGGAAAATAAAAAGAACCCATATCTCTTTAACTTCCTTTCAAAAGAAGCTGTTGCTACACTTGCAGAGCTTGCAGTTAACGGCAAAGCAGAATTTATTAACGATAAGATTTTCGCAGGTGCTGTAGAAGGTCGTATCAAAAAGCAGCTTAAAGAAATTTGCCTTCTTGAGCAGAGCTTTGTTCGTTCGGATCTTTTTGACGGTACGGTTGCAGGTTATATTGCTCAAGTTGCAAAGGCAAACGGCGCAGATATTAAGGTTACAAAATTCATTCGTCTTGAAAAAGGCGAGGGCCTTGAAAAAAGAGTTGACGACTTTGCAAGTGAAGTTGCAAGCATGATGAAATAATTAAATTTCAAAAGCTTAAAAAACACATTTAGCTCTATTTAAAACAGAGTGTTCGAAATTTAAGACGACTTTCATTAGAGAGTCGTCTTTTTTTAAAAATTATTGGAGGTAATATCAATGGCAGACGCAAATATGGTCAGACCTGCAAATATGCAAAGAATTAACACAATTGAGCTTGCTAATGCGTTTATAGAAGAGCAAGTTGAAGCAATCAGAAAACAAGTAGGCGATAAAAAGGTTTTACTCGCTCTTTCAGGCGGTGTAGACTCATCTGTAGTAGCGGCTCTTCTTATTAAAGCAATAGGTAATAACCTTACCTCTGTTCATGTAAATCACGGTTTACTTAGAAAAGGCGAACCGGAGCAGGTTATCGAGGTTTTTCGTAATGAAATGAAATCAAACCTTATTTATATTGACGCTACAGACAGATTTCTTGATAAATTAGCAGGCGTAGAAGACCCTGAAAAAAAGCGTAAAATTATAGGTAAAGAATTTATTGAGGTTTTTGCAGAAGAAGCAAGAAAGCTTGATGGAGTAGAGTTCCTTGCTCAAGGTACAATTTATCCTGATATACTTGAAAGCAAAGGCGGTATAAAGTCACATCATAACGACGGCGGACTTCCCGAAGACCTTAAATTTGAGCTTGTTGAACCCCTTGCGCTTCTCTTTAAAGACGAAGTCAGAGTAGTAGGTGAAGCACTGGGTCTTCCTCATGGTATGGTATACCGTCAACCGTTCCCGGGTCCCGGTCTCGGTGTTCGTTGTGTTGGTGCTATTACAAGAGACAGACTTGAAGCAGTTCGTGAATCGGATGCAATTCTTCGTGAAGAATTTGCTATAGCAGGTCTTGACAGCAAAGTATGGCAGTATTTCACAATAGTCCCTGATATTCGTTCAACAGGTATTCGTGACGGAGCCCGTTCATTCGATTGGCCTGTAGTTCTTCGTGCTGTTAATACTGTAGACGCCATGACCGCTACAATAGAAGAAATTCCTTACACTGTTCTCGCTAAAATTACCGATAGAATTACAAAAGAAGTTAAAGGCGTAAACAGAGTCCTCTACGATATTACACCTAAACCGTCGGGTACTATTGAGTGGGAATGATTTCTCACCCACGAAAAAGCCCGTAAATAAAGGCTTTTCGCCGCTTTGATGCCCTTGGTGGCAACAAAATGGCAACATTATTTGAATTATTGTAAAAGTAAAGAGCTATCAGATTTTTTGAAAGTCTGATAGCTCTTTATTTATTCCATTGTTACAGAAACAAAAACTATTGGAATTTCGTTTTCACTATGAAGTTGTCCATTGGTGACTAATTGTCTTCCACCTTTGGATAAAGCGGTTGCATTGGTGTTTGAATAGAAGATTTTTTTGAAATTTAATTCTTTTTTTAATGCCTTGTAATAAGGGTCGTTATATTCATTTAGCGGAATTGAACCACGATCAACAATGTTTACTGCACAATTTTTGTTTTTAGCAATAAGACAAGCACACCAAATGATTAACTCACCATAAGAAGATTCTGTGTTTTGTTGTATCTGTTCAATGCTTAAACCATATTGAAGCATTTTAGGAACACTGTCTTCTAATTTTTGCTTGTCCCAATAGGTTCCAACATTCCAACAGATAACAACATCTGCTGATAAGTTTGGAAGTATTGAAGTGTTGAAAAAAGAAGAAGTCACATCGCATTCGTAGAAACATACAGTATTAGGAGCCAAGTCGTCTGCAGATTCCCTGATACTATACCCTGCGCCGGCAATTAAATTTTTAGCTGTTTCAATACAGTATAAATTTTGATCAATTGCTATTACATTGTGACCCGCCTCAAGCAATGCTAATGTGCTTTGACCTGTTCCACAGCCTATTTCTAATACCGTATGATATTTGTTGATTTGTTTTACTAAATCTGAATAGCTATCGTGTTCCAAAAAATATTGTGCGCTATTATACCATTCAGAAGCATATTTTTGTTTTTCGTTCATTTTAATTATCCTTTTTTGAATTGCGGAGTACATCAAGTTCCCGTTTAAATTGTTCGGCTTCAACTTTTTGGTAATTATAACGCCAATGGTCGTATTCCTCTTTGGTTATTTCTCCGTTCTTTAATTTTTCAGCCTGCGTATTCCAAGCGGTAAACATATCAAACATAGTAATGTAATTGGCACCCATTCCCTTATCAAGACGGATACAGAGTTCGTCATCAAGTTTGCCAATACGAAGTCCATATAAATCTTCAAGGGCAAACAGGGTGTGCATTAAGCCATTATAGCTGTCAATATCGGGCACGGTTAAAGCGCTTACGGATATACCGAATACTTTTGCAAGGCTGTTAGTCAGGTCTGCTTTCGGCGTTCTTGAGCCGGATTCGTATTGTGCCATACGAATATCCGCAGTCTTTTCAGGAAAACCAACCTGCATACCAAGATATTTTTGTGTCATACCTCTTAAATTTCTGAAAAAACGAATTCTTTCACCGATTGCCATAGCAATTACGCTCCTTGTTTATGTAATATGCGATAAGTATATCATATATGTTTAGTGCGTGTCAAGATAACCAAAGCAAAAAAAGTAAATATTTTCTCAAAAGCCACTTGACTTTACGGAATTTGTTTAGTATAATAGTTAAGCAAATAGCGTTAGGTTGTTTGCTTGACAACAGAATAACCGTCATATGTCACGGTAATGGCATATCCGCTCGGGCAAATCGGAATGCGGTCAGAAAGTTCTCCGACACTAAATAATTGAATTATCAAAAAACAAGTAAGGGGGTGATTAAATGGAAAGTACAAGCTTTATGAGAGTTGATGAGGTGGCTCAGGAACTGGGTATCTCAAAATCTTACGCTTACAAAATCGTCCAAAAGCTAAATGCCGAACTGAAAGAAAAAGGGTTTATGACAATTTCAGGGCGAGTAAATAAGCAATATTTTATAGAACGCACCTGCTACGGTGCAACTAAGAAAGAGAGGGACTAAACAATGGCAGTATATAAAGAAGAAAAAACAAACACTTGGCGAGTGCTTTACC